>JAFUUG010000389.1 GCA_017483905.1 Bacillota bacterium | reverse complement strand
TCTTTTTTCTTGCTTTCAGATAATTTCCGTAAATTTCGCTTTTATTTATAGCCTTAGCAACATCTTCAGCCAATAATAAAGCCTCCTGCACTTTTTACACCATCCTTTGCCGTATCATCAGTTTATCTCCATTATTATCGGAAGTATCATAGGACTTCTCTTAGTCTTTCTCCAGAGATAATCTTTAAGGGTGTCTTTAATAAGTGTCTTTACATAACTCCACTCACTTGCATCTCTTTCACCACACTGTTCAAGTGCGTCCTTAACTACATCTCTTGCCTCTTTTATCAGTTCCTCCGACTCCCTTACATATACGAATCCTCTCGATATTATATCGGGACCCGATAATACCGCACCGCTCTCTTTTTCCATCGAAACGACAACTATCATAAGACCGTCCTGTGCAAGATGCCGTCTGTCCCTTAAAACGATATTACCGACATCCCCTACGCCAAGTCCGTCAACAAGTACCTGACCTGCATGAACATAACCATTTATCCTTGCCGAATCTTTGTTTATTTCAAGTACATCGCCAATTCCCATCACGAAAATATTTTTCTTATTCATACCGAGTTCAACGGCAAGATTTTTATGAGTTATAAGATGCTTGTATTCTCCGTGTACAGGTACAAAGTATTTAGGCTTTAAAAGTGCGTGAAGAAGTTTTATCTCTTCCTGTCTTGCGTGTCCCGAAACGTGTATATCACGAAGTCCGTCATATATAACATCTGCCCCTCTTTTAAGAAGGTCGTTTATTACTCTGTATACCGATTTTTCATTTCCCGGTATCGGTGATGCACTTATTATTATCTTATCTGTCGGCTTGACTTCCACCGTCTTATGCTCACCGTTAGCTATCCTCGAGAGAGCAGACATCGTTTCACCCTGACTTCCCGTCATTATCAGCACAAGTTCTTTGTCGATATAGCTTCTCATTTCATTTATATCTATCATCACGCCTTCGGGAACTTTCAGATAACCGAGTTCACAAGCCGTATTCACGACATTTGTCATACTTCTTCCCATAACGGCGACTTTTCTCTTGTGTTTTACTGCGGAATTGATTATCTGCTGTATCCTGTCGATATTTGATGAGAAAGTAGCTATCATTATCCTCTGATCTTCCGATTCTTCAAATATCTCTTCAAAAACTATACCTATTGTCTTTTCACTCATCGTATAGCCTTTAAGTTCAACATTCGTACTTTCGCACATAAATAGCATTACGCCGCTTCTTCCGATTTCGGCAAATCTTTGCAGATCTATCATTTCTCCATGTATTGGTGTATAGTCCACCTTGAAATCCCCCGAATGAACGACCGTTCCCGCCGGAGTATATATGGCAAGTGCACATGAATCCGCAATACTGTGATTCGTCCTTATAAATTCCACCTTGAAATTACTTCCGAGCTTTACGGTATCTCCCGCATCCACGCAATGCCTGTCTGTCGTTGTCAGAATATTATGCTCTTTGAGTTTATTCTCTATCAGACCTATCGTAAGTTTTGTTCCGTAGAGAGGAACATTTACCTGTTTCAGAAAATACGGCACCGACCCTATATGATCCTCATGCCCATGAGTAAATACAATACCTTTGATCTTATCCTTATTTTTTACAAGATATGTGAAATCGGGTATTACAAGGTCTACCCCCAACATATCATCTTCGGGAAAAGCCACACCACAATCAACGATAATTATTTCGTTACCGTACTCAAATGCAGTGATATTTTTACCTATTTCGTGTAAACCGCCCAAAGGTATCACTTTCAGTTTTCCCTGCTTTGCTGCCAAACGAACACCTCCGTCTTTCGGCTGACTAACGGATATCTTTTTCTTCGGCTCAATAGATATATTTCCGTGTAACTCAGCCGTAATTTTTTTATTATTTTTAATTTTATTATTTTTCTTCACTTTTCTCACTGTTCTAAAACTTCATCTCATAGTCGTTATTTTCATTATCCTGAAGCAGTATCATCACCTTGTTGTATTCCGCTTCATCCTCGACTATATCATATACAACTTCCTCGCCGTCATCTGCACTTTCTTTCACAAGTTCACATTCCGGCTCCACTTCATCAAATTCATCCGCTCTGACTATAAGCAGATACCTTATACCGTCCACATCTATGGCATCAACAATGAAATAATCTATATTATCTCCGTTATCATCTGTCATCGTTATCGCTTCATAAACTTCCTCATCGGAAAGTATATCTTCAAATCCTTCAAATAATTTATCTTCTTCCTGTTTGTTTTCCGCTTTCATACTATATCCTTTCAAGTTTTGATCCTGTTTTTCACTTCTTTGCAATACTGTCAAGATACCCCTGCAATATAAATACAGCCGCCATTTTATCAATGACCTTTTTTCTCTTTTCTCTGCTCACATCAGCCTCAATAAGACCTCTCTGTGCCGCCACTGTTGACAATCTCTCATCCCAGAGTATGACTTCTTTTTTAAAATTCTTTTCAAGTCTTTTCTTGAAATTTTTAGTCTTTTCGACACGCTCGCCCTCTGTATTATTCATATTTTTCGGATATCCAAGTACTATCTTTTCAATTTCGTATTCTTTTATCAGTTCTCCTATCCTGTTTATACTTTTTTTCAGATTGTTTTCGTCTTCTCTTCTGATTATCTCAATGCCCTGTGCAGTCCACCCGAAAGGATCGCTCACAGCCACACCGACAGTCTTTTCTCCGAAATCAAGACCAAGTATACGCACTTTCCCACTCCCGTTACATATTTTTCTGAATGTAAAACGTCACAAGTTCTTCCAGCAATTCATCTCTTTCGACCTTGCATATAAGATTTCTTGCATTGTTATGCCCCGTAATGTATGTAGGATCGCCCGATAATATATATCCGACTATCTGATTTACAGGATTATAGCCTTTATCGACCAATGCCTCATATACCTGTGTCAATATAAGATTATTCTGATTCTTTACGACTTTTTCCGTATTTGTAAATTTTTGTGTTTCATTTAAGGAAGCAGCCATATCCATTCCTCCTTTGCATCGTTTTTCTTAACGGACAAATATCATCACTATATATAATAATACATTTTCTCAATTTTTGCAAATACATTTTTCCAACATTTTTCAATATTTTTCGATTTTTCCGAAAACAGTTTCCTCTCCGACTGTTTTTTCTATCCTCACAGGCAAGGTCTCATTTGCTATATTCCGCCCGCACTCAGCCCTTACGGTAATATAGTTTCCCGTATGACCCTCATATATATTCCCGCCGATATTTCTTTCAAAAAGTACATCCATATTTTTCCCGATATATTTTTCAAGAAATTTTTCATTCAGTTCGTTGCTTATTTCTATCATTCGTCTGCTTCTGTCACTTTTAATATCATTTGGTATCTGCTCTTTCATTTTTTCGGCAGGTGTACCCCTTTTAGGCGAATACGGAAAAACGTGTATTTTAGCAAGAGAAACTCTTTTCGCAAAATCACAGCTTTCAATAAAATCCTCTTCGCTCTCCCCCGGAAATCCGACTATAATATCGGTCGTTATCGCCGCATCATCAAAAGCAGCCCTTATCTTTTTAACCGCCTCTTCATATTCCTCAGCCGTATATCTTCTTCTCATTGCTTTTAATGTCTTATTGCAGCCGCTTTGAAGGGAAAGGTGAAAATGATGACATACTTTTGGCGTATCTTTTATAGCTTCTATAAATTCATCGTCTACTATCTTAGGTTCGACAGAGCTGAACCTTATCCTCTCTATCCCCTCGATCTTTGCAGTTTCCTTCAGTACACTTATAAGAC
>JAFUUG010000388.1 GCA_017483905.1 Bacillota bacterium | reverse complement strand
TGTATTTCTATCGACATCATTTTTTGGCGTAGCTGTCAGACCAACCGATATTGCATCAAAATACTCAAATATCGCACGATATTTTTTGAATATACTTCTGTGGCTCTCATCTGTTATAATAAGGTCAAAATGAGCCGGAGAAAAAAGCGGAATACCGTCTTTTGTTTTTGTATTGTCTATTGCATTCAATATCGTCGGATAAGTCGAAAAAATAATTCTTGCATTCCTATCATCTTTGTTACTGCATAAATTACACAATGACATATCCGGAAGATAATTTCTGAAATCTTCCTTTGCTTGTTTTACAAGTGCTGTTCTGTCTGCAAGGAAAAGAACATTCGTAATATATCCCCCTCGGCTCAAAACATCAGTAAGGCTGGAAGCTGTTCTTGTTTTACCCGTACCTGTAGCCATAACAAGAAGTGCCTTTCTGAACCCTTTTTCAATATGCTCACATACTGCTCTGATAGCCTCTTTTTGATAATAGCGATCTGTTATTTTATCATTTATAGGTATTTCGGAGAGTTTCTTGCGCATTTCCCTGCGGTTCATCAATTTTTCAAGGTCGGATCTAGTAAAAAAACCGCTTACTTTTCTTTGAGGGCCTGTTTTATCGTCCCAAAAATAAGTTTCAAATCCGTTTGATGTAAACATCATAGGTCTGCGACCGAATTTCTTTTCAAGACAATCGGCATACAATACAGCCTGTTTCCTGCCTACATTCGGATCTTTGCTTGCTCTTTTAGCTTCTATTACCGCAAGCGGAAGTCCGTCACGCCCAAAAAGAACATAATCACAATAGCCTTTCTGCCCCAAGACACTATTCATATTGTTTACTTCGTATTCTTCCCATACATCGGCATCACTTCCGTCAAATTTCCACCCCATTAATTTAAGGTCAACATCAATATATATCTTTCTTGTTTTAAATTCCGAAATATCTACAGGTACAAATGTACGGTTTTCCTGCTTTTCTTCTTTTTCCGCCGTTAATTTTGCTGACATTTCGGCTATTCTCTTTTGAAGTTCTTTTATTTCGCTTTCTTTTTGCTCTATTAATGATTCCTGTTCTTTTATTTTTTTAGTATCAATAACAACAGTTCTTTTCGGAATAAGTGCTGTATCAAATCGTCTTTCTTCGTAGTTTTCGCCATAGCAATAATCCAGCCATTCAATAAATTCAAATAATCCTTCAAGCGATAAAAGTGCATCCGCTTTCGTTACAGACCTTTCCGTATGTACCGAAAGATTGCCTAATCTCACGATAAAAGGAAGCTTCCCCCAAGTTTGCAGATTAACCGCAAATCTGAAAGACGGCTCATGTATCAACGATTGTAAATTATCTTTATAGGGCATACTTATTGTTCTGTCGGCAGCGTATACCCACTTGACAGCAAGTTCCAATGCCTTGCGACAACCAACTGCACACATTGCAGGAGAGGTCATAAAAACTTTTTCCGCTTCAATAGCGGCATTTGAAAACAAGGAATATTCGGTTATATTTTTCAAAAACTCAAAATTGCTCATATATATTCACTCTCCTTAATAATTTTCTGATATACTGAATGTAAAATTTAGATTTGTTGATTTGTTCTACGAAGGCAGCGAATTGGTTTTGAGTCTCCAATGGCACTTTAATAACACTTAGACCAAGCAAACCGGGTTTCGATATATTTTTCATGCTGCCGCTTGTTCCACCAGCTATTCGTCTTATTGCTTCTTTTGTGCTTGATTGAATTATTATTTGCCAAACAAAAATAGGATTTACGCTATCTTTTAGTTCAGCTCTCCATAGGCGATCGGGCAGAAAAGTGTTATCTGGTGCTTTCCAGATATATGCAGCAGCACCTACTAATTCTGCTGTATTCATTCTGCTTATGATAACATCACCATCATGTATCTGGTGTTCTGTTAGTGGTGTATAGTCAACAGGTAGGTTTTTTACTTGTGTAGGATCAAAGTAATCATAAGTAGCTGCGCCAGTTTTTAGAACTTTATTCTTACATTCTTCTTCACCTGCAAGGCTTTTCCCAGCAGTCAAAGCCTTAATGTAGTGAGAAAGCGGTACAGTATCTGTTACGCCACCAAACATCTCTACAAATCGGGCTTTGATAAGCTCGTCAAGCTTGGCGAGCTGCTGCTTGCGGTGGGTGATTATGGATTGAAGTTTGTCGAGGGTGGAGACGATAGAATGTTGAGCTTCAAGCGGATGAATGCACACTTTT
>JAFUUG010000387.1 GCA_017483905.1 Bacillota bacterium | reverse complement strand
ACGTGTAAAATGCAAAAAATTATGTCAGATATACAATAATATCGAAATAGATGATTTTGATAAGAGAAAGAAAATGATAAAGCGGATAATCGGAAAAACGGGAGAAAATATACATATAGAACCTGATTTTTGGTGTGATTACGGATACAGGACAGAGGTTGGCGAAAACTTTTATGCTAACCACGGACTTATCATACTCGATGCGGGCGGAGTAAAATTCGGTGATAATGTTTTTGTTGCACCGTCATGCGGATTTCATACATCGGGACACCCTATAGACTATGAGAGAAGAAATAAGGGTCTTGAATATGCTTACGGGATAACGGTCGGAAATAATGTGTGGATAGGTGCCGGAGTTCAGGTGCTGCCCGGAGTTTCCATAGGGGATAACTGCGTGATAGGTGCGGGGAGTGTAGTGACAAAGGATATAGAAAATGACAGCGTGGCTGTGGGAAGCCCTTGCAGGGTGATAAGAAAGATAACGGAAGAAGATAAGAAAAAATATTTATGATAAGGCGGAGAATAAAATGGAGATCTTGGAAGTAAACACGGGAACGGTGAAATATCCTATATACATAAACGATAGTTTCGATGAACTTAAAAATGCTTTTGAAAAGGCAAAACTGAGCGGTAAAAAGGCTTTTATAATAGATGATACGAATACACACGGACTTTATTATGATAAGGTGAAAAATGCTGTAGGTGATATTTTTGCTTCACTTGGCGTGTATACATTTGAGGCTGGGGAAAAGAGCAAAAATCTCGATACGATAAGAAATTTCTATGAGGGATTCCTGAAAGACAAGCTTGACAGAAGATCGGTGATAATCGCCCTTGGCGGTGGCGTTGTAGGTGATATGGCGGGTTTTGCGGCGGCAACATTTATGAGAGGTATAAAATTCGTTCAGATACCGACAACATTGCTTTCGCAGGTGGATTCAAGCGTCGGGGGAAAAGTCGGTGTTGATTTTATGGGAAATAAAAATATGATAGGTGCTTTCTATCAGCCTGAATTTGTGTATATAAATTCAAAGACACTTGATACACTTAATGAAAGAGAATTTTCTTCGGGAATGGGTGAAGTTATAAAATACGGCTATATAATAGACAGCGATTACCTTGAAATGATAGAAGAAAACAAGGAGAAAATAAAAGCACTTGAAAAAGAAGCGATACATAAGGTAATATACGGTGCCTGTAAAGCTAAGGCTTATGTGGTATCAAAAGATGAAAAAGAGAGCGGACTGAGAGAAATACTTAATTTCGGACATACATTCGGTCATGCTGTGGAGGCATTGTCGGGGTATGAACTATCACACGGCGGATGTGTTGCGCTGGGAATGATATCGGGTGTTTATTTATCGGCTGAAAGAGGAATGATAGATAAAGAGGAAGAACAAAGATTAAAGAATATAAATGAATTTTTCGGGCTTGAAAACAGTGTAAAGGGATTTGATGTGAATGAAGTCTATGAACAGATGAAATTCGACAAGAAAAACAAAGACGGAAAAATCAATGTTATATTGCTTGAAAAGACAGGAAAGGCGTATACGGAGAAAAATGCGGAAGAAAGTGAGATAAAAGCCGCACTTGAAAGAATATGCCTTTGACTGAGGATAAGATGTATATAATGAAAAAAAAGACGGCGGAAACAAATCTTTTACTTCCGATGATAGCTTGTATATTGCTCGTTATTACGGATCAGCTGACTAAATGGCTGACTCTTGAAAGATTAAAGCCGATAGGGCAGATAGTGATGATAGATGATTTCTTTTTCCTTACCTATGTCGAGAACAGAGGGGCGGCATTTGGATTTCTTCAGGGCGGAAGATGGTTTTTTATTGCAATCACGGTGCTTATAGTGTTTATTGCGATATTTTACTATATAAAAGAAAGCTGTAAGCCGTTGAGGGTTTCTGTAGTTATGATAATTTCCGGGGCTGTAGGTAATTTCATAGATAGACTGTACCGTGGATTTGTGGTGGATATGCTTCATTTCAGATTTTTCGGAAATTATGATTTTGCGGTGTTTAATTTTGCGGATATGCTTGTGGTATGCGGTACGATACTGCTTGCGGTATCTATACTGT
>JAFUUG010000386.1 GCA_017483905.1 Bacillota bacterium | reverse complement strand
TGAAGAGGATAGTTACAAATCCTGTTCTTAAAGATCTTCCTTTCTACCTTGAAACACCTAATGATATTGAGGGATACGCAAAGGAGATAGAACTTCTTAGAAAACTGAATGAGGAGGGATAAAATTGAAAAGGGTAATTTCTGTTTTTATTATATTAACTATATTATTTTCTGCTGTAAATATTGTGATTGCAAGCGGTGAACCCGGTATTGTGATAAGTTTTTCGGATAAAACGGCATATATAACTATAGAAAATGTTCCTGCCGATACAAATTCGGTACAGATGGAGCTTTTTACGAATGATATAAGTACGGGTTATGAGCTTTTTGCGGATAACGGAGGAAGCTACGCACTCTTAAAAGAAAAAAAGTTGGGTAATGCTATGATGCTTACGATATATTCCGATAATGTGAAGATAGACAATGCGGCTATAAATCTCGGAAAAATAGAATGTCCGAAGACAAATTGTCTTTCTTCAAAAGCTAATCTTATTCTTCTTGACAGAGAACTTAATCCAATCGAATATAAAGACCTTGAGGTCAATTTCGGAGGAAAGAAAAAGATAACCGAAACGTCTACCGAAAAAACATCAACGGCAGAAACGCAGAGTGAAAAAGCGACAGATCCTGTAATGCATAATATATATTATACTATTACGGCAGAAGCAGGGGCGGGAGGAAGCATCTCACCAAGCGGAAAGACAAATGTAGTTGCAGGGAACAGTAAAGAGTATACTATAATACCATATAACGGATATAAGATATCAAATGTTACTGTAAATGGAAATTCCGTGGGTGCTGTTGACAAATACCGATTTGAAAATGTGAATGACAATGCGGATATTTCCGTTTCTTTTGAAGCCGTTGAAAAGGAAAAACCTAATGAAAATGTTATGGAAGGAAATTATGTTTCATTTCCCGATCTGACAGACCACTGGGCAAAAGAGCCTGTAGGATATCTTGCAGAAAAGAATATAGTAAAAGGTGCTGAAAACGGTATGTTTCTTCCTGAAAATAATATAACAAGAGCGGAATTTGTGACAATGCTTGCAAAAATTTCAGGTGATGATATAAGCGGATATACAAATTCGCCTTTCGGGGATGTAGATTACGACGACTGGTTTATGCCTTATGTTGAGTGGGCAAGAACGAATGGTATCGTAGCAGGCATAAGAGATGGTGTATTTGCACCTAAGGAAAAGATTACAAGAGAGCAGATGGCATTTATAATAGTGAAATTTGCCGATGCAAAAGGATATACGCTTACACCAAAGAATGACGAGATAACATTTGCCGATGAGGAAGATATACGTTCATATTCCCTCAATTCGGTCAAAAGAGCGCAGACAGCAGGTATAATAAACGGTTCAAACGGAAAATTTTATCCGGAATCTTACGCAACAAGGGCTGAGGCATCACAGATGCTTTACTCACTTATACAGACTGCAAAATAAAAAAATAAAGATCTCTCTTGCTATGTATACAATGAGAGGTCTTTATTTTATACTGGTGAGCAAAATAAATTTGCTCACTCAGTATAACTTTATGTACACGGTTGCGATAAAGTAAATAGCCGCTTTGCGGCACGCAGCCGGCACACTCGAAATCGGAAATATTTTCCGATTTCGAGTATAATTTAGATTTTATTGTTCTGATATATAGTTCTTTATGTTTTGTATTGTCTGTTCAAGGAGTCTTGTTCTTGCTTCATAGCTTGCCCATGCTATGTGAGGAGTTATCAGAAGTCTTGTGCTGTCTTTGAAGCCAAGAAGAACATTATCGGCAGAGATAGGCTCTTCCGATAATACATCAAGGGCTGCACCGTATATTTTGTTTTCGGTAAGGGCTGTATACAGATCGGTTTCATTTACTATTGAACCTCTGCCGACATTTATAAGTATTGAGTCGGGTTTCATTTTTTCAAACGCTTTAATATTGAAAAGATCGAGTGTATTATTATCAAGAGGGGCATTTATTGAAATAATATCGGAAGTTGAAAGAAGTTCATCAAATGACACTCTTTTATACCCCGATGTATTGTTTTTGCCCGAAGTTGAATAATAGATAACATTACAACCAAATGCTGAAGCGATCCTTGCAACTTCCTTTCCTATAGTGCCAAGACCGGCAATGCCCCATGTTTTTCCTTTTAATTCACCGAATTTTACATTAAGATTGGTAAAAACAGATGACCTTGCATAATCGCCGCTTTGGACATAATTATCAAAATAGCTTAGTTTTTCAAGGAGATAAAGAGCACAGGCAAAGGTGTGCTGAACAACAGAATCGGTGGAATAACCCTTTGCATTCATTACTTTGATATTATGTGAGTTTGTGTAGTCGAAATCTATGTTATTTGTGCCGGTAGCAGTAACGCAGACAAGTTTTACAGATGTTGAAGTACCGAGTGAGTCTTCGTTTACAAGGAGTTTGTTTACGACGATTATATCGGCACTGCTACAACGGGAGAGCATTTCCGATTGTTTTGTTTTTTCATATATTGTGACATCACCGATTTTTTTTAATTTATCGAAAGATATGTCATCTCCGAGAGTGGACGATTCAAGAACGATTATTTTCATAGATATCTCCTTTATTCAGAATAATATATCGATCACAGAAAAATTCAGTATCGTAAAAATATAAGCATATTATTTGGTAAAAATACATCTTTATTTGTTTCATAAAGTGCAGATACTTTTTGGGAACAATGGTAAAAATCCCTTGATGTTAACGCTATTATTTTGATTTGATCTTCTTTTGTCAGGATCTTTTTGTTTTTTAGCAAATATATAAACATACAATATTTTATTAAGGCTGTATGTATAAATATCATTGCAATATTTGTATATAAATAATAATTGCCTGTATTTTTTTTGAGATTTGAATATATTTCGTTTATACACAAATTTTGTAAAACATATTCTATTTTTTTATATACAGTAGAATTAAATTCGATCTCCTGCTCTCTCAGTTGTTCCGGAGATCTGCTTTCAATATCCGAATAGTCCTCTTGCGAAAAAATTTCCTGTAAGTTATAACTTGTATATTTTTTTCGCATTTCTTCCAGATTTGAATATTTTATATCGTTTTTTTCAAAGCCGGATCTTAAAATTGCGATACTCATTTCTGCAAATGAAGTAATATCGGTATATTCGGTCGTAATGTCAGCGACAGTATTATAATCTTTGTTAAGATAAGGCTCTTTTATCTTATCTGCAAGACGTAAGACAAGGTATTGTTTTACCCATAAAGGTACTTCGGGAAATCTTATCATACTTATAAACAAATTTGATAATTCTGAATCAAATAAAATCTGTTTTTCCGATTCATTTGGTGCTTTTTTGTTACCGTCGGTTTCTTCATGCAAATACAAATTTTCGTATTTATAAAAGAATTCTACTACGGCAGGACAAGAAGGTGTAAGATATAATTCGTATATGTCTGCATAATTTGTAGTGGTACGAGGATAAGTCGTACAGACATCTGATAAATAATCGGCACCTTTTGTTTTTACTATTTTACATAGACCGTTTTCGTCCAAAAAAGGACAAAAACCGTTTTCGTCAAGTATTATTCTGTATTCGTTTTTGTTATCGAGTTTTGATATACAATTTTTAGACAGTTCTCCAAGTTCTCCGTCAAATTTCTGATATTTGCTGTATGTGTTGGCATCTATGTTTATTCCCCAACCTTTACAGCAGGTACATGTACATTTGTCGGCGATACATTCAAATTCATCATAAAAACAGGGCATAACTATTTTCATTGTAATTCCTCCCGATATGTTTTTAATGTTTTTTTATAATATTAATAAAATTTTTGATAAAACTGCGGTTTATATAAGCCATTGCGATAATACTTGTTACAGAAAGCAGACATACTACAGTTATATTTGAATATAAGCAGATAACTGAAAGAATACAGTAGACTGAAAGCAATATTATTATCGGAAGCCAGTTTATTGTAAAACTAATATATTTATTTATAAAGATATATCTTGAAAGCAGCATTACCATTGAGCCGATTATCTGAGCGGCTATTATTCCGTGAAGAGAGAATTTTTCTATGGTGGCATAGGAAATTATCACAGTGGCGGCGGCTCCTATGGCGGTCGTTATGAACTGGTATTTGGTCTTGTTTATTACCTGAAATACCGTTCCGAAACTGGTGGTCATTATCATAAAAAGCGAATAAAGAAGAAGTCCCGGAAAATAAAATACAGAATCATAAAAATCAGTATCTTTTTTTATTAATTTAATTACAAAATAAAATATGGTTATGAGGGGGGCGGCAGCTATTATCATAGACTGAAAAAGTCTGAAGAGCGTTTCTATAGTGTCTGTGAAGCCCTTGCCGATACCTTCTTTTTTTGCGGAAATAAGTGCTTCTTCGATTATTGCCATATTGATAACGGAACCGAGCATTGTGATAACTATTGCAAAACGGTTAGCAAAAGCATAAAGACCGTTATGGTAATTTCCGAACCGATCGTTTATTATCATTCTGCCAAAACCCGACAAAAGCCACGTTGATATAAGATTAAGAACAAGGGGTGCGGAAAAAAAGAGCATTTTCTTCAGAACCTTTATATCAAGATTTTTTTTGTTTATTCGCTTTAAAATGCCGAGTTTTGCTTCAAGGATCACTGCAATAGAGATGTTGCCGAGTATATATGACACAAAGAGGGTGTCTATACTTAAATGAAATACGAATATCATTATGATATTTGCAAGAAAATTTACTGTTGTGCCAAGCATACCCGTAAGGACGTATATTTTATTTTCTTCGAGAGATCTTGCATAATACTGCCAAATAAACATTACAGCATAAGAAATTATCATAAGAACGACATAGTGTATATGAGTAAAAGGTTCACTTGCGGCAAGGTTATATATTATTGCGGCAAATGCTGTGACTATACTCATAATGATAGTAAAAAGTGCAGATGTTGCAAGGACTTTTTCCTTTTTTTCGTAATTGTCCTCTTGCAGGACGAATTTCAGGATAGCTTCCCATATAGCAACGAAAAATATGGGAACTGCTATGTTCATGACAGTCTGAGTATAGTCATAATATCCGAGGTCTTCACTCTTTATATATAAAGCGTATATCGGAACAAGTATGAAAGTAAGTATTTTAGATGATATATTGCCGATAAAGTAAAGCCCTGTTTTTTTTAAAAGTCGCTTACCTTCCATTTTGATCTCCTGTTTATTCTTCTGTTTATTCTACAGATCTTCCGTTTGTTCGTTAAGATCTGCAGCCGGTTCGTTTACTGTTGTTTCATTGGTATCGGTTTGTTCTTCCGATTCCGTACTGTTTTCTTCGGTGGTAATTTCGGCAGAATTTATTATTTTTATTATAGTACTGCTCTCACCGATCTGCGTAAGACCAAGTTCCTGCGGAATATCAAATGTTACTTTAACAAAATGAGTTCCCTCGTTTACACCGCTTAAATCTATATTACCTTTTATGAGCGCAGTGTCGAAATTATCAGGAACTTCGCCTTTGACACTGAGTTTAACGGAATCCTGAAATTCGAGTTCGTAAGTATCGCTGTAGCCTGATATACTTATCTGTGACATAGGAATATTAAGCGTTGATATTTTTTCTGCTTCTATTTTGATCCTTACGGTTATTTCCGACGGACTTTCGGCATGAAGAACAAGATTTGTATCGGATAAAAACGGACGTACATCAAATTTTACAATTCTGTCTTCGCTTTCGCCGTCGATATTAATAATAGGAAGATTTATCTGAGGTATTTTTTTGAAATCTTCTTCCGTTCCAGTGGCTTCGATGAATTTAGGTTCATATTCGATGTCTGTTATTCTGTAATTATTTGCCGGTGCTCCGTTTATTTTGGGGGCGGAAATAGGTATATGCCCTTTTTTATTTATCTTTATTTCTACATTTACTGTATCACTTCCCAAAGTAACACCCGAAAGAATATTTCCGTCTTTATCATAGACAACAGGTTTGAGATTTTCATTATAATCCGAGGTCAGGTTTGAAATATCGGCAACTACTTTTATCGAACCGATATCACCTATGACATTTGAAAGACCTGTTACATTGACCTTAGGCGGCGTTATAACGGGTGCCATACTTACATAGCCGTCAGCAGCCGATCCGGTAAGGTCTATCGTGACTACTTTATCCTCCGATATTTTATTATCAAGCTCGACAAAGGCTGTATTTGGAGTCGTACTTATAATATCATACATATATCTCATATTTTCGGGAAGAGTTATATCTATTTTTGCGACATATTTATTCTCGCTTGTCGGTTCCATATTTATATCATCAGCATCTATAAAAGCTACTATATCGCCGGAGCGGTTTGTAAGTTCATCAAGAGCGGGTCTTGAACCTCGTGCCTTTATTTCAACGGCAATGTTTTCAAGTTCATTTTTGTTCAGTATTGCAAAACCGTTTTCGATAAGTTTTTGCTCGTCTTTGAGAATAACTGTGGTAGTAAAGACCTTTGTTTCGGTCGGGTTTATTATATTCATTACGATATACCACATAATGACTGCAAGGACAAATGAAAATATTTTCCAGCCTAAATTATTTAATATGTATTTTTCAAGAATTTCTTTTACTTTTTTTCTTACCATTTTTCTTTTTATCCTTCCACAACGATATTTTATGAGAAGTTCGGTTTTCTTCGCTGATAAGCATATTTCTCAGCTTTGCTTCGTTAAGATTTTTATAGAGTTTACCTCCGTATGCTACGGAAACCGCACCTGTTTCTTCCGATACAACTATGGCATAGGCATCGGATACCTCACTTGCACCGACAGCGGCTCTGTGTCTTGTGCCAAGCTCAAGTCCTATTTCGGTTGATGTAAGAGGAAGAATACAAGTCGCTGCGGCAACACGGTTTTGTCTTATGAGGACAGCTCCGTCATGAAGAGGTGTTTTGTTTTCAAAAATGTTTATAAGAAGCTGATTGCTGACGATAGCATCTATCTTTATGCCGCTTTCATTGAAATCACCGAGAGGGACATCTTGCTCAATGAGTATGAGAGCACCTGTTTTGACTTTTGCCATTTTGAAACAAGCACAGATTATTTCGTCGATCACCCTTTGTTTTTCTTTAAGTTCGTCTTCGGGTCTGAAAATATTTGCAAAACTTTCGCTGCTTTTTCCGAGCTGCTCAAGTGCCTTGCGAAATTCCGGCTGAAAGAGAACGATAATTGCTATTATTCCTACGGAAAGCGTTTTTTGTATGACAAGCGAGATAGTGTAAAAATGAAATTGATAGGAGAGGATACTTATAACAAGTATTATAACCACTCCTTTAAGTAAAAACCAAGCTCTTGTCTGCTTTATCCATTTCATTACATAATATATGAGAAATGCGGCAAGAGTCATATCAATTATATCGGATAGTCTTATCGTCGGTATGCTGAGTGTTGAAAAATTAATGCCGGACATATAACCGAACAATGATTCCATATTATCACCTACAGTCTGAATTGAATTTTCTGTTGAATATAATTATATCATATTTAATGCCGCTTGACTATAAAAAATAAAAATTTTATTTTTGAATATTCTGTACGTTAAAATACGCATTTTTTGTATAAAAATTGTGAAAAATGAATTTATACTGCACGTTTGTTTGCACTATCGGGGATATAATCAAGTTTTTCTTGACTTTTTTTCTAATTGGTTTATACTAATTTTATGGGGTAAAATATTTTTTGTTTATGGAGGAAATATAAAATGAAAAAAAAGCAGATAATTGGTATAGTCGTTGCGGGGGTAATGTTTATTATCACTGCGACAGCAAGCACTGTAGTGAATCAATATATCGAAAATGTCAGTATCTCGGAAAATGATTCTTCTGTAAGTATGCTTGATAAATCTATAAAACTTCCGTCGAATGATTTTATCGGAGTTGTGAATGTAAACGGAACTATAGTTAATAATGATCCGACGGAATCTGCGCTTAGGGTGCTTGAATATGACCATGATCAGATAATCAAATATATTGACGATATGGAATACAGCAACAATAACAAAGGATTGCTCCTTGTGGTGGATTCTCCCGGAGGAACAGTATACGCAAGTGATGAGCTGTATCTGAAATTAAAGGAATACAAGGATATCACCGGTCGCCCTATATGGACTTACATGAAAAGTTACGCTTGTTCGGGCGGATATTACATATCTATGGCATCGGATAAAATATTTGCAAATCGCAACACATGGACAGGTTCAATAGGCGTTATAATATCTACATATAATCTTAAAGGGCTTTTTGACGAGTACGGGATACAGGAGATAAACATAACAAGCGGTCCAAACAAGGCTATGGGGGCTATGGGTGAAGAAATGACAGATGAAAGAAGGGCTATTTTTCAAAGCCTTGTAGATGAAAGCTACGAACAATTTGTAAGTATCGTTGCAAATGGAAGAAACATGAGTGTAGATGAAGTGAAAACGCTTGCAGATGGCAGGATATATACGGCACAACAGGCGGTAGATAATGGTCTTATTGACGGTATTGATTCCTACGAGCAGGTGTGCAAAAATATGTTGGCGGAAGTCGGAGATGCGGATATATTTGTACCATCTAACGAATATGCAAATATAGTTTCTTTATTCGGAAAATCACAATTACTTAAAAAATCGGAGACGGAGGCTGTTCTTGATGCTTTGCAGGGCAAAGAAAGCGAGGTAATGTACTATGCAGAAGGACTTAAATGATAAATATGTATACGCCGGTTTTTTTCCGAGATTTTTTTCTTATATAACAGATCTTATCATAGTAAATATTATATCGGCTTTTGTGAGAGTACCGATATGGTTTGTGATGATAGCAAGTACCGACAGCATATTCAGCAGTAAAATACTCTTCAGATATACGATATATGATATAATGATATATGCTTGTTTTTGTATATATTTTATTGTAATGGAATATTTTACGGGAACGACAGTAGGAAAGAAAATGATGAATCTGAGAATAATATCGACTGATGAAAGTGAAAAAGCATCATTTTTTGATATATTTTACAGAGAAACTATAGGCAGATTTTTGTCATCGATACTTTGTGTGGGATATATATGTATTTTTGCAACAAAAGAAAAAAAAGCTATACATGATATGTTGTCGGATACGAGGGTCGTTTACGGAGGAAAAATCAAACCGGTAAAAAATATTTTGTCCGAGAATAAGAAGAACAATGCTATGCCTGTAAATAATAATATACAATATGGTGTATATGGGAATGGCAGCATTGTGGGTACTGCAAATATGCAGAATAAAGCCGCAATAAACAATAATGTCAATATGCAAAACGGAGCAATGCTCCAAAGTAGAATAAATCAGCAGAATATGCAGAAAGCTTCATTTGTGCCGAATGTGACAGATCAGAAGCATACAGATGTAACGATGAATACGGCAAATGTGCAGAACATACCTGTAGTGACTAATGCAGAGAATATCGAAAAAAACGGCAGTGCTTCGATAAATGTAAATACAGGTACGGTATCGGGTAAAGATCCTTTTGGAAATTCGGCCGTTCGCAATTATGATCCGTTTTCATCATCAGGGGAAAATCGTCCGTAAAATCAAGACTGCAAAAATTTAAAAATCTATGGAATAGTAATAAGAGTAAGAGAGGAAAATATTTCTGTAAATGAGTATAATTGAATATTTTGGTAATAATTACTGATATATGTAAAATCAATTCTTTCGGATCGGGAGGTTACATAATGTTAAAATTCACAAAAAAAGCCGAACTTGTTATAAAGAATACATCAGAGGCAGCAATGGAACTGGGACACAGCTATGTGGGAACAGAACATCTTTTACTTGCACTGACGACTGTTAAGGATTCGGTCGCTTCAAAAGCACTTGAAGAACAAAATGTAACGGAAGAAACAGTCAGAAATAAAATAATTGACTTAATAGGTAGAAATGAAGAGTCTGTTTTACTCAATGATTCGGCATTTACTCCTAAAATCAAGAGGATACTTGAAAAAAGTCTTGATGAAGCCGTATATATGGGTACTACATCTATAGGTACGGAACATCTGCTTATGGCTCTGATAAAAGAGGGTGGTTCTATATCCGGGGAATGTTACGCAAACAGGATATTGACTTTATTGGGGGTAAGCCCGCAGAGATTATATAATGATATACTTGCTATGCTTGGAGAGACAGGTAAACGCTCGGCAAAAAGAAGTTCAAATCGTTCGGCTTCAAGCAATACTCCGACACTCGATAAATTCAGCAGAAACCTTAATGCTATGGCAGAAGAAAATAAATTTGACCCGATAGAGGGCAGACAGACCGAAATACAGCGTGTTATCCAGATACTGAGCAGAAGGACTAAAAACAATCCTTGTCTTGTCGGTGATCCGGGGGTAGGTAAGACGGCTATAGCAGAGGGACTTGCACAAAAAATAGTTGCAGGAGATGTTCCTGAGATTTTAAAGGGAAAAAGAGTCGTTTCTCTTGATATTTCTGCTATGGTGGCAGGGAGTAAATACAGGGGAGAATTTGAGGAAAGAATAAAAAGAGTCATAAATGAAGTGCGTGATTCGGGAAATGTGATACTTTTTATAGACGAGCTTCACATGATAATCGGTGCAGGCGGTGCGGAAGGTGCAATAGATGCTTCAAACATCTTAAAGCCATCATTGGCAAGAGGGGAGTTGCAGGTGATAGGAGCGACAACTCTTGAAGAATATCGCAAATATGTGGAAAAGGATGCTGCACTTGAAAGAAGATTTCAGCCTGTAAAAGTGGAAGAACCATCGGAAGAAGAAGCCATTGAAATGCTTAAATGCTTAAGAGATAAATACGAAGCGCATCACAGCGTAAAGATAACAGACGGGGCTATAATGGCGGCGGTAAAGCTTTCTTCAAGGTATATAAACGACAGATTTCTGCCGGATAAGGCTATAGATGTACTTGATGAGGCATCTTCAAAGGTAAGACTGCTGACATACACAGCACCGCCCGATATAAAAGAACTTGAGAATAAACTTTCAAATCTCGAAAAAGAAAAAGAAATAGCAATAAAAACGGAAGAATATGAAAAAGCTGTTGAAATAAAGAAAAAACAAAGCAATATAAAAGAAAAACTTGAATCTGCAAGAAATGATTGGCAGAAAAAAACAGGGGCAATTTCTCAGACTGTTACGGAGGATGAAATCGCTGATATAATTGCGGCTCAGACGGGTATTCCTGTGAGAAAATTACAGGAAGAAGAAACCGAAAGACTTCGTAATATGGAAGAGATACTCCATAAACGCATAATCGGGCAGGAAGATGCAGTAAAAGCAGTATCAAAGGCTATAAGACGAGGAAGAGTAGGGCTTAAAGATCCTAAAAGACCGATCGGTTCATTTTTATTCTTAGGACCGACGGGTGTGGGAAAAACAGAACTTTCAAAGGCTCTCAGTGAAGTTATTTTCGGAGAAGAAAATGCATTGATAAGAGTTGATATGAGTGAGTTTATGGAAAAACACAGCGTATCGAAACTTATCGGTTCACCTCCCGGATATGTTGGATTTGACGAGGGTGGTCAGCTTAGCGAGAGAATAAGAAGAAAGCCTTATTCTGTTCTTCTCTTTGATGAAATAGAAAAAGCACATCCGGATGTTTTCAATATCCTGCTGTAAGTACTCGATGATGGTCATATTACAGATTCTCACGGAAGAAAGATAGATTTTAAGAATACAGTTATAATTATGACATCTAACGCAGGTGCAAGAAACTTTGCCGAAAACAGAAGGCTTGGATTCGCTTCGGGACAAAATGACAGCAATAACTATGAAACGACAAAAAAAGAAGTAATGGACGAAGTGAAGAGGATATTCAGACCTGAATTTATAAATCGTATAGATGATATTATCGTTTTCCATTCTCTCAATAAAGAAAATATCAAACAGATATCACAGCTTATGATGAACGAGATAATATCAAGAATAAAGGCGAATATCAATATTGAGCTTAGCATTGAAGATAACGCCCTTGAAAAGATAGCAGAGACAGGATATGACCCTGTTTATGGTGCAAGACCTTTAAGAAGAGTCATACAAAATAAGATAGAAGATCTTTTTGCCGATAAGCTGCTTGAGGGAAAATTTAAAGGCGGAGATAGTGTATCAGTAGGATATGAAAATGACGATTTTGTGATAAGAAAAATATAAAAATGTAATATTTTTACAGGATAAAGCCCCACGTCGATATATACTGTGGTGGCTTTATCTTTATGTATAAAACAAGTGTTC
>JAFUUG010000385.1 GCA_017483905.1 Bacillota bacterium | reverse complement strand
GCCCATTGGACCAAGATAACCAAGTTTCATTTTATTTACCTCTATAAAATCATTTTTATTATAAACACAAGTCCGACACACATAAATACAGTCGAACAAGCAAGCATATATTTCTTTTTGTTCCTGAAATACATCACAAGAAATATAACAGAGGGCACAATAAAGAACATACTTAATATCATATTTGCCCTATCCGCACCAAAAAATACCGAAAGATTGATAATCCCCCAATAAAGCAAATAGAAAGCGGGAATAAGTGCCCACATTTTCCGCTTCGTCTTGTACAGAAGCAGAAAAGCCCCGCCTAAAAATATCCATACAATAAAATTCAGTTCTATCCCAAAATACCTTTCAAGCAGATAGAATACCCCCATTATGACAAAAATAAGCACTATAAATAAATTATTGTTTTTGTTATCCGTCATTCAAAACAATCCTTTAAAATAACCCTTTGAATTCTTTAAGCCATTCTTCCGCTATTATCTTATGTCCGAATGTGGTAAGATGCACGCCGTCTGTCGTAAGATTTCTGTAACCGTATTTAAGCACAGCTTTAGCAAAAATACTCTCGATATAAATATAACCCGTATGATATTTTTTCGCCAGATCCCTCACAGCCAGTATCTCCTCGTAAATATAAGGCTGTGCATCTGCAAGTCTTTGCGGAAAAGGGAAAATGAACGGTTCTATCAATATTATTCTGGCAGTTGTTTTTTCACTTGTTTCTTTAAGCAGGATATTATAATAATCATAGTATGCCGCCCTGTCTATAATATCTCTGCCCTCAAATCTGTTTAATACCTCATTTACACCAATAAGAACAGTCACCGTATATGGATTGATCTTTATGCAGTCCTCTTCCCAGAATCGCACAAGATCCGTTACTCTGAATCCGTCACATCCCCTGTTCACGACCTTATATTTATATTTCTCCCTTTTCAGTTCTTCGTTTATGATATTCACATAACCTTTGCCCAGTTCGTTTTTTCCCGCTTCCCTGTCGGCACAGGTTATGCTGTCGCCTGTAAATAGTAAAATATTGCTGCTTTTCATCATATCCACCGATCAGGGATATCCCCTCTTATCCCTTTTAATTTCTTCTTATTATTTCATAATCATGATCACTTTTGAATCTTTCCTCAATACCTTCCGTTATGAATACTTCTCCGCTGTCTTTTACAAGAACAAGCTCAAAGTCATCGCTGTCTTTCCATAATTTCACAGCATCATCAAATCCCATCACAAAAACAGCCGTTGAAAGTCCGTCTGCCGTTTCTCCGCTTCCGCATATCACCGTTACCGACGAAAGACCGCTTTTAGCGGGATAACCGCTTTTTGTATCTATTATATGATGATATATTTCACCGTTTTCCTCAAAATATCTCTGATATCCTCCCGATGTAACCACAGCTTCATCGCTTGTGCTGATTATTCCCATATAATCTCCGTTTTCATCAAAAGGATTCTGTATCGCAACTTTCCATAACTCTCCGTCGTTTTTTTTGCCGAGAGTCTGCACATTTCCTCCAAGTGATACGATCGCCGAACTCACATCATTATCCCTGAATAATTTCATCAGCATATCCGATGTATGGCCTTTTGCAATACCACCCAAGTCGATCCTTGTATCATTATCCTTTTTCACATTTCCGCTCTCATCGGCAATTATTTTTCTGTAATCAACTTTTTCAAGTGTATCCTTGATTTCATCGTCATCAGGCACTCTGAAATTCTTATCCGAAAATCCCCATAGATCCATTATCGGTGTTACCGTAATATCAAATGCTCCGCCCGTTCTTTCGGATACTTCTGTAGCATCTCTTATAATTCCTCTTGTTTCTGCCGATAATTTATCCGTTTCATTGTTATTTAATTTGTATATCTCGCTGTTTTCATTCGTTCTGCTCATCAGCTCTTCTATTCTCTTTATCTCATCTTCTGCTTTATGGATAACTTGTTCATCACTTGCATACACCTTTATATCCATTACGGTATCCATAGCAAAGACAGTCGTTGAATACTCATTTTTCTCTTTATTTGAATTTTCTTCGGCTTTTTCCGAACAGCCGACGAGCAAAACGACAGCAGTAATACATATAAATACTATCGCGTATAATTTTTTCATTTTCATTCCATAGCCTGTTTCAGATCGCTTATTATATCATCAACATTTTCTATACCCACAGATAATCTTATAAGATCAGGTGCAACACCTGCCTCTATAAGCTGTTCATCGGTCATCTGTCTGTGAGTATGGCTTGCAGGGTGAAGAACCGAAGTTCTCGCATCGGCAACATGAGTTACGATAGCCGCAAGCTTCAGCTTGTCCATCATCTTTACCGAAGCATCTCTTCCGCCTTTAAGCCCAAATGAGATCACACCGCAAGTCCCGTTTGGCATATATTTTTGGGCAAGTTCATAATATTTGCTGCTTTTAAGTCCCGGATAATCGATCCAAGCAACATTATCGTTATTTTCAAGAAATTCAGCAACTTTCTGTGCATTCTCGCAATGCCTTTCCACTCTTAAGTGAAGAGTTTCAAGACCGAGATTAAGTAAAAACGAATTGTGAGGAGATGGAATAGAACCAAGATCTCTCATAAGCTGTGCCGTAGCTTTCGTTATATACGCAGCCTTTCCGAATTTCTTTGTATAAGTTATTCCGTGATATGATTCATCAGGAGTTGTAAGCCCCTTGAATTTATCCCCATATTTATCCCAGTCAAAATTACCGCTGTCGACTATGCAGCCGCCTACCGATGTAGCGTGTCCGTCCATATATTTCGTAGTTGAATGAGTTATTATATCTGCCCCCCATTCAAACGGACGGCAATTTATAGGAGTTGCAAAAGTATTGTCAACTATAAGCGGCACATTATGTGAATGTGCAACTTTTGCAAATTTTTCAATATCAAGTACAACAAGTGACGGATTCGAGATAGTTTCAGCAAATACGACCTTCGTATTCTCCTTAAAAGCCTTGTTCAACTCTTCCTCGCTTGCATCGGGATCCACAAATGTACTTTCTATACCGAGTTTTTTCATCGTAACCGATATAAGATTAAATGTACCGCCATAAGTTGCGGCAGAACATATTACATGATCTCCGGCTTCGCATATATTAAATATTGAATAGAATGTTGCCGCCTGACCCGATGAAGTAAGCATAGCTGCAACACCGCCCTCAAGGTCGCATATTTTCTGAGCCACTACATCGTTTGTAGGATTCTGGAGTCTTGTATAGAAATACCCCGACTTTTCAAGGTCAAATAATTTTCCCATTTCATCGCTTGATTCATATTTGTAAGTCGTACTCTGATATATCGGCAAAACCCTCGGTTCACCGTTTTTAGGCTTCCACCCACTCTGCACACACATTGTTTCTCTCTTAAAATTATCCCTCATCTTACTTTACCTCTGTCTTAGAAATTTATTTTATTTAAAATATAGTCTTTGAGTTCTTCGATCTTAATTCTTTCCTGCTGCATTGTATCTCTGTCTCTAACAGTTACGCAGCCGTCTTCCTTTGAATCGAAATCGTAAGTTATACAGAAAGGCGTACCGACTTCGTCCTGTCTTCTGTATCTCTTTCCTATGCTTGACGCATCATCGAAATCACAGAAGAAATATTTGCTGAGTTCTTCATATACTTTCATAGCATCCTCTGAAAGTTTCTTCGATAGCGGAAGCACAGCAGCCTTTATAGGTGCTATTGCAGGATGGAAACGAAGTACACATCTCACATCTTTGTTGCCCTTTGCATCTGTAAGTTCTTCCTCTTCATAAGCCTCGCACAAGAACGCAAGCGTAACTCTGTCTGCACCGAGAGATGGCTCTATACAATAAGGAATATATTTTTCATTGCTCTCCTGATCGAAATATTCCATAGCTTCACCCGAGTGATTTGTGTGCTGTTTGAGGTCATAGTCTGTTCTTGATGCAATACCCCATAACTCACCCTTTCCGAATGGGAACATATATTCAATATCGGTAGTTGCATTTGAATAATGTGCAAGCTCAGCCTGTTCATGATCT
>JAFUUG010000384.1 GCA_017483905.1 Bacillota bacterium | reverse complement strand
ATGTTCGGGGACAAACTGTTTGATATCGTTCTTGGGAAAAAGGATGATACCGAAAGAAAGCCGTCGCCTATGGGGGCATTGATAATAGCGAAGGCATTTGAGCTTAGACCGACTGAGATCATATATATGGGTGATACCAATACAGATATGATGACGGGAAAAAATGCGGGAATGTTTACGGTAGGCGTGACATGGGGATTCAGAGAAAGAGAGGAACTTGAAAAAAACGGTGCGGATAAGATAATTGATAAGCCGAATGAAATACTTGACTTATTATGATTGTTATAAAAGACGGAGTTTATTTCGGAAAACTATAGGGAGAGGGTGAATACAATGATATGCTTTGAAACACAAAAAGTTGACTTAAAAGGAGTTCCGAATGCAAGGCAGATGGGAGGATATGTCGGTTATGAGGGAAAACATATCAAATCGGATACTATTTTGAGAACGGGCACACTTTACAAAGCTGAAAAAGAAGCTATAGAATTGCTTGAAGAAAAGTATCGGATAAGTGATATTGTTGACTTCAGAATGTTACACGAGAGTAATGTTATGCCGGATCCTGAATTGAAAGGAGCAAGATATCATCACTTTTCGGTATTGAATGAACTGAACGTAAAAGATAAAAAAACCGAAAAATATGTAAATATAATGAATATACCCAATATGGGAGAACGCTATCTTGCTATGTATGAATCTAAAATGAGGATAGATATGATAGAGGTATACAGATCCATAACATTCAGTGATGAGGGCAAGAAAGGATATAGCGGATTTTTTGATGTATTGCTGGGTAAAAAAGAAAATTCGGCTGTTCTTTTTCATTGTACGGAGGGGAAGGACAGAACAGGGATCGCAGCTATATTACTTCTGAGTGCATTGGGAGTCGATAATGAAACGATAAAAACCGATTACCTTATGACAAATGAGGCTTCAGCTGATATTATCCGTAAAATAAAAGAGGAAGTATCAAAAGTAACAGATGATGAAGATGTTATTGAATTTGTTATGTTTATAAAATGTGTAAATGAAAAATTTATTAAACCTATATTTGAAATTGCCGAGAAAGAATATGGCGGCATTATAGGATACATAAAGACGGAACTTGGACTTAGCGGATCGGATATAGCGGATCTGAGAAAAATATATCTTGAATAAAATTGTTATATGAAAAGAGGTTTATTATGATTACTTTTATTTTTTGTATTATTACTTTGATAGTAGGGTATGTATTCTACGGAAAAATTGTTGAAAAAATATTTGCACCCGATGACAGAAAAACGCCTGCAATAGTAATAAATGATGGTGTGGATTGCGTTCCGATGAGAACATGGAAGGCTTTTCTTGTTCAATTATTGAATATAGCAGGTACGGGTCCTATATTCGGAGCATTGATGGGTGCTGTATTCGGACCGATCGCTTTTCTGTGGATAATTTTCGGCTCTGTACTTGGCGGAGCGGGACACGACTATATGTCGGGAATGGTATCTGAAAGAAACGAAGGAAAGTCGATCGCCGAATTATCGGGAATATATCTCGGAAGCGGTGCAAAATATGTGATGCGTATTTTTTCGGTAGTATTGCTTATACTCTGCGGTACAGTATTTGTAACAAGTCCTGCAACATTGCTTGCAAATCTTACTCCCGATGTATTTAATTCAACATTCTGGACGATAGTTATACTTATTTATTATATACTTGCGACACTTTTACCGATCGATAAAGTGATAGGAAAGCTTTATCCTGTATTTGGTGTAATACTTATAATAATGGCTGTAGGTATAATCGGCGGTATAGTTTTTTCAGAGGGATATACGATGCCTGAAATTAGGCTTGAAAATATGAATCCAAAAGGACTTCCTGTATGGCCATATATGTTTGTTACAATAGCTTGCGGGGCTATATCGGGTTTTCACGCTACGCAGTCGCCTATGGTGGCAAAGTGTATAACTACCGAAAAAGACGGACGTATTATTTTTTACGGAGCGATGATAGCGGAAAGTGTTATTGCACTTGTATGGGTAGCGGCAGGTATAGCATTTTACGGAACAACAAACGGATTGAATGATGCGATCGGAAAGCTTGGTCAATCGGGTGTCGTATACGATATTTCAACAGGTCTGCTGGGCAAATTAGGCGGAATACTTGCAGTAGTAGGCGTTATTGTATGCCCTATAACTTCGGGAGATACAGCATTCAGAAGTGCAAGGCTTATTCTTGCGGAATGGACGGGTCTTGAACAAAAAGATATAAAAAATCGTCTTATAATAACATTACCGCTGCTTGCTGTGGGAGGTTTGCTCACACAACTTGATTTTAATGTACTGTGGAGATATTTTTCATGGAGCAATCAGACACTTGCAATGATCTCACTTTGGGTTGCAACGGCATACCTGATAAAAAATAAAAATAATAAATACAATTCGCTTCTGACGGCGTTACCTGCAAGTTTTATGTCGGCAGTCAGTATGACATATATACTTATGGCTGAAGAGGGTTTAAAACTCGGTTCAGGTATATCTTATTTCTGCGGTATCGTTTTTGCGATTGTCTGCTTTGCGTTTTACTTATACATTGTGAATAAAAATACGAAAAAAACGAGCGATTGATATAAGATCGGAAGTCATACGGACATTTAGAAGAAATGGAGAATGATAATGAAAGATCCACGAAAAAGTATCGTATTTAAAAGCATATTCGGTATGGTATTTTTGCTGTTCATATTTGCAATCATAGTTAATATTATCGGATACAGAGGCTTTACTGATTCGCTTCTTACACTGTATACCGATGATGGTTTCAGGACTGCCGAAACGGCGGAAGAACTTATCGACAACGATAAAATAGATGAATATGAACAAAGCGGCGGAATAACGAGCGAATACAAAAAAGTGTGGGACGGTTTGGATAGATTATGTAATTCGCAGGGAGTGACCTTTATATATGTTATTCGTCCGGACAGAACCGATTATGCACATATAAAATTTATTTTTTCGACAATAAATAAGGAAAGCGAATATACTCCGTATGAATTCGGATATCTTCGTGAAACTACAAATGATGAATACAAGGAAAAATATAAAAATCTGTATGACGGAAAAACCGATAAAGAAACAGTTATCCGTGATAAAGGCTATATAGAGACAGGTTCACATATTACGATCATGATACCTCTGAAAGACAGCAATGATCAGACACAGGCAATTTTATGTGTACAAAGACAAATGGATGGAATGACTGTTTCAAGACGGGGATATGTTGAAAATGTAAGTTTGGTATTACTTATACTTGCAATTATTGTAATTATCGGACAGGGGTTTTATCTGCACAGAGCATTTCTTGGACCTGTTAAAAAGATCACAGCAGAGGCGGTGCGTTTCGCTGATGAAAATGCGGCTGCGGAGAAGAAACTGACCGATACGATAAAAAACAGGGATGAAATAGGAATACTTGCGGATTCCATTGATAAAATGGAAAGCAGGATAGAACATTATATAAGCGATCTTGCATCTATAACGGCAGAAAAAGAGAGGATAAATACAGAACTTTCGCTTGCAACAAGAATACAATATGCGATGCTTCCGCATATTTATCCGGCTTTTCCGGGCTATGAGGAATTTGATATTTATGCGTCGATGGATCCTGCAAAAGAGGTGGGCGGAGATTTTTATGATTTCTTTATGATAGATGAAACTCATCTTTGTGTAGTAATGGCCGATGTATCGGGAAAAGGAATACCTGCTGCTTTGTTTATGATGGCTGCAAGGATCATTCTTGAAAACAATGCCAAAATGGGAAGATCACCGGCAGAAATACTTGAAAATGCAAATAATACCATTTGTGCAAATAATCAAGAGGAAATGTTTGTGACGGTATGGCTTGGTATACTCGATATAAAAACCGGAAAAGTTACAGCCGCAAATGCCGGACATGAATATCCGATATTCATGCAGGCAGGAGGAGAATTTGAATTATATAAGGATAAACACGGATTTGTTATCGGTGGTATGGACGGTGTAAAATACAGCGAATATGAGATAATTATGCAGCCAGGAGCAAAACTGTTCTTATATACAGACGGTCTGGCGGAAGCTACAGATAAGAATACGGAGATGTTTGGTATCGAACGTTCTTTAAATATCTTGAATAGGAATAAAAATGCTGATGCCGAGGAACTGCTGAAAGTCGTAAGATCGGCGGTAGATGATTTTGTTCTTGATGCGGAGCAGTTTGATGATCTTACTATGCTTTGTCTTGAGTATAAAAAGAAATGATAATGGTTTTTATGAGGAGGCTTTAT
>JAFUUG010000383.1 GCA_017483905.1 Bacillota bacterium | reverse complement strand
GACGTTATCGAGGTTGAGCACTTGCAATCTTCCGTAAAGTGGCGAAATACGCCTTTACGATAATATGTCTCTTTGTCAATTACTTTATAATTCATTTTCTTCACCCTTACAAACTTCGATTTATCTTACTATTTGTATTTATGTAATTTAATACTCACTCTTCAACTTTTCAAAAAATTACTGAAAGCTGTATTCCCTGATCTCACAGTTTTTTATTCCAAATGCGGCATATTCATCATTTGTCATCTCATAAAAATAAGAATGGACTACACGGGCAATTCCATTATGTGCTACTAAAATATAATTTCTTCCGTCTGCCTTTAAATCATCAAGAAGATTATATATACGCTGTGCAAGCTGAAACATCGATTCTCTTCCATCATATCTGCAAAGAAATTGTTTTTTAGCCTCTTTGAATTCCTTGCCATCTCTTGGCGTAGATTCATATTTCCCAAAATTTTGCTCAAAAAGTCGCTTTTCTTCTCGCATAGGTATTCCACATATCTCCGAAATAATAGCAGCTGTATCCTTAGCCCGTGAAAGTGGTGAATACAATATCTCATCAGCCTTTATTTGCTTTTTCTTGATATTTTCGGCGGTTTCGGCAGCTTGCTTTCGACCATATTCGGTTAATGGGCTATCCGTTGCTCCACATATCTTATTTTCTACATTCCAAACTGTTTGTCCGTGTCTAACAAAATATATCATCTTTATATCTCCATAACAAATTTATACCGCATTATTTAAAACCTCAAATATACAAGTAAAATTATAACATACATTATACGATCATGTCAAAAAATATTATAAGCCGAACAAGAAAAATCTCATTCGGCGCACGGGTTTTAACCGGATCTACCTATCAATCGGTTTCGTCTTCATTATACTCTGTTTCAAACTCGCTCCAGTCGATAAAGCCCGTTTTAAGCAACTCACGCACATCTTTCTCATATCGCTTTTTATCCATAGGTATGCTGAAATAGTCGTTATCGCCCGCCATCTCGGTAACTATAACCGCTTTTTCCGCAGGTTCGTAATATACGCTTACTGCCTCAATAATGTTTAAAACATTCGCATCCGTAAATAAAACTCTCATAAATTTTTACACCTTTTCTTTTCTGATTTTGCTTTGGTAGATCTTTGACCTGTAGATCTTAAATTTCTCCTCTTTTATACCTTTCAGATAAATTGCCGTTCTCGCTATATCGTCACTTTGCGACTGCTTCATAGCTTTCGGAGAATCAAGCAGCTTGTTTGAGGTGTCTTCATCCGCACAGGCACATATTTTGTGGTTTATAAAAGGCAGTATAAATGAAAACAGCTTTGCAAGACGCACAGTAATGATAAAGTGAACATTTAATGCTCCTGCTTTCTGAATAAGCTCTTTATACATATCTGTTGACTTGTAATTTTCAGACATTCCTATTCCTATCATCTTATCCCACATAATATTCAGAACATATACAGGTTTCCAATCATTCTGCGGTTTCTCTCCTCGGACATTTAACAAATGCTCCAAAAGAGAAAAAAGTTTATCGGGTGTATTATCATAGATAAAACCTCCGTACTCTTTCGGAATACGCTTTTCAAGATTCAGAAGTTCCGCCATCTCCCTTTCGGGGCAGCTTGCAAGCACTTCAAATCCGAAGCTTTCAAGCTGCATAAGCAAAGTATTTGTAATATTGAACCTATCATCTCTGTCGATCCCCGCAATAATGATATGTTCACCGTCCTCTCTGCCCGGAATGAAATTTACGGGGTATCTGCTTGTCGAAAAACAAGTTTTTTCACCCAATATGAGTGCATGATTTTCCCGTATCTTTTTATCTTCAAGCCATACCGACAATTCCTCTATGTTGTGTTTCCTTTTTTCGTCATAGAAATCGGCGTGTCTGTGAATTCTTTTTTCTTTTTCACATTTTTTTATAAGTTTCGGAAGATATTCTTTTATATAATTGTTTGAAGCATAAGGTATTGTATATCTGTGGTTTTCATCGGGATCACCCTTTGAACAGTTAGTGTATATAAAGCCCCTGCCACGAAGTTTCTTAAATGCTGCATCATTACCCAAAATATCTACGGAAGTTTCGTAAGATGAGCGAAGTGCCGCCCTCAGCGTAAACTGGTCAAGTATATCGGCACTCATCGTTCCTTTCATAGACTGCGAAGTGAACCATAAATGGCAGCCTGAATTTGTCAAGTATAGGACAAAAATTTTTTTACTTTTTTCAAAAATCATTATATCACACAACAATATAATTCATCAATCTAAAAAACTTATATCTCAAATCAGTTTTTCTTATATTCGTTTAGCATTAAGCTGTATACAATCTCTGTAAAAATCATCACAGTTAAATATTATATCCATATCGCCACTTCCGTGCACTTTCACCTCTTTTATGATTTTGGAAATAACATCACCATTATACTCCTTAAGTTCCTTACACTCCTCCAAATCCTCTTTCTTTACCTCAATTTCTTCAATATTTGTCGATTGCTCCTTTATCAACCGAAGTTCATCTTCTATTTCCTTTGATTGTTTATTGGCTGCTTCTTTTGCTTTAATAAATTGTTCTCTTGAAATATTACCCGATTTATATTTTTTGTATAAATCTATCGGCATTCCCTTTAATTTTTCAAGTTCTTTTTCAAGAACCTCTATATTAGCCGTTTTTTCATCATTTTGTTTGTTTTTTCCATTAACAATATCATCATAATTGTCGATCATAAGCTGACAAGCAGCTTTTACAGTATCAAGCACAATTTGATGTGCTTCCGAAACAGGCTTCTTTATATTCTCACAAGGCTTTCCGTTTGCAAGGCTCTTTACTTTGCATACATATTTGCCATTTACATAGGTTTTCCTTAATTTTCTCCCGCAATATGCACAGCAAAATAAATTTTTATATTTCACTTCTCTTCTTTTTAAATATTGTTTGCTATGCTTATCAAGAGTTATTTTTGCCTTTTCAAAAAGTTCTTTACTGACTATCGGTTCAACAATACCCTCAACTGTTACCCACTCACTCTTATCTTTTCTGACAGCCTTTTTGTTATCGCCGAAGCCTATAATTTCCACTTTATTTTGTACGAGATTTCCTATGTATATTTCGTTATTTAAAATAAACGATACATAATTGTTATCCCAGATATAATCGTTTCTGCTGTTTATATCTACACGCTTGTTTGCTCTGTGCTGTTCTTGCCTTGGTGTCGGGATTTTACACTCATTTAATATTCTTGCAATGTCAATGCAGCTTTTACCATCTGCCGCAAGTTCAAATATTCTATACACATACTTAGATGTTTGTTCATTTACTATAAGTTTATGTTTGTTTTGCGGATCACGTTCATATCCGTAAGGTGCAAAACTTGCAGTAAATTCTCCTGCTTTGTTTCTCGTTATCCTTGCCGATTTGACTTTTCTCGATAAATCAAGGCTGTATAATTGGTGCATTAGGTTCTTTAAGGCATATTCCATACCGCCTGTTGTTCCTTTGAAATTATCGCTATCAAACTTATCATTTACCGATATGAACCTTATATTCATAAGTGGAAAAACAAGTTCCGTATAATAGCCGACTTCAATATAATCTCTGCCTAATCGTGATAAATCTTTTATGATCAGACAATCAAACAAACCTTTTCGAGCATCGGTTATCATCTCTTGGAATTTACTTCTTTTTTCAAATATCGTTCCTGATGTTCCGTCATCAAAATATTCTGAAACAGGACAATCGGAAAATTCGGAATTTTTGTTTATAAAAGAATACAACAGTTTTCTCTGCGAAGATATGCTGTTACTTTCATCACTCAACCCTTTTTTCACGTCATAATCGGCT
>JAFUUG010000382.1 GCA_017483905.1 Bacillota bacterium | reverse complement strand
TTGGATAAAAAAATATATGAAACTGGACATAAAATTTCTGATAAGGAATTTGCTATGCTTAATATTATCCCTTGTGAAGTATTAGGAAATTGGAACTATATTATAAGACCACAGATTTAAAAGTTATTTATTAACAGTTCCAAACTTATTTGCAACGGCTGCAGCAAATGCGGAAAATGCTCTTAAAAACAAGCGAAAGGAATTAATGGAAGATGGCAGATGTGTATAAATTCAGAGTAATATTAAAAGAAGTTCAAGAAAAGATATGGAGAGATATTGAGATTACTTCTGTGTCAAGCGTGGCAAAACTTGGGTATACCGTATTGGCGGCTTTTGAAGGTAAGGCAAGCCACCTTTTCAATATTCGCTTTGGCGGAAATAGATATGAGATCGTTTTTGATGATGATTTTTTTGATGAACCTGTAATTGACCCTATCAAAACAAAACTCTCTGCATTAAAACTTTCTGTCGGAGATGTCCTTGAAATGGAGTATGATTATGGTGCAGGCTGGGAATTTACGATCGAACTTGTTTCTGTGGAAACAATGAAAAGAGGGGCAAGAACTCATTATCCTTATATTACCGACGGTGCGGGGAGAGGAATTATCGAGGATACTTCACCTTATGAACTTGCAGATATGATCGAAGAAACAGATAAAACCGGAAAGCTTCCGATGATATATAATTATGAATTAGACAAAGAAATAGAATGGGATTACAGAAACTTCATTTTGAAGTATGTCAATGTACTTCTTAAAGGTGAGATATATAAAATACAGTGTGCGTATGAATGTTATTGAACAATAATATTCAGTGGACAAAGACTCTGAAAGGTGGGAATTAAGATGGCTGCAGTGGCATTTGCACCCAAATGCACCCAAAATTATAAAAAGGGTGCAAAATCAAGATATTCGTTAAATTGTATCAATTTTAGCTCGGCAATAGATAAAACAGTACCGAGATTGATACAATTTGCACATGAAATCCCCTTGATTTCAGGGATTTTTCAAAACATCAGACCGACGAGGTCTTATTTTTTTGCCTTTTCGCTGATTGTAGGATTTTGTCTTTGGGTGCAACTTTGAACGAACTCTATAAGATTGAACGAAGTTAATGGGTGTTCGTTCAATTCTATTGATATTGTCGAATTTTTGTTTTTTACAGCTTTGAAGATTTGTTTCCTAAAAGCTGTTAGAAGTTATACTAAACAGCATTAATAAATGCTGTTTAGTATAATATTCTCCGGAGTATGTACATGACTGCATATAAGGCGGTTAGCCACTTTGTGGCACGCAGTTGGTACACTCGGCAACGGAAATGTTTTTCGTTATCGAGTATAAGTTGGTTCAATCATAAAATTATCTGTTTTAAACAACGACTTAATTTTATTGCATATATATGCCTATCCGGTAAGAAAGGTTATAAGTCAAATAGCTTTTTCATTTCTGTTTCCATTGTTCCGTTCTTTGCATATTCCAAAGTATCGCAGAGGCGGATATTATTCTTTTCTATATGTATTTCATCGCTGAATCCGAGGATATAACGCAGACAAATGCGGTATATGATCTCTGTAGGAGCACAGCCGTACACCTGCTTGGCAAAGATATGATTCAATCTTTCAACGTTATCGGGATAGAGTGCTGTCATATGCTTACTCTGATAAAGACGAGTCACTATCTCTGTTATATACATTCCCGACTTCATATAGAGATCGGCAAATGTAGCTTCAGGATCATCAAAGCATCCTGGATTTTCCTGCTCAAGTCTGTCCACCATATCCTTAACGACTTTTTTAGGTGTGAATATCTGATTTGTACGCTGCGGCGGAATGAAATCAAATATATCGCCTTTATGACCCGATTCAAAATAATCCGCAAGCTCCGTACGTTTTCTCATAAACTCCTGCACGGCATCATTGAATACAACTTCATCAAAAAGATGTCCGTCAAAGTGTTTCTTTTCGCCGCTCTCGGTCGTGTAATCACCGCCGTCACGCAGCATACGGAACTGATCAAGGGTTACACCCTGTCCGTTTTGCGGATTGACCGTAACTTCCCAAAATACATCTTCTGGCACAAGCTCATCAAAATTTGCAAGAGTAGTGTTCTCATCACCGTAAGCCATAAGAAATGCAGGAATAGTACGAGAAAATCCACGCAAATGATCACGGACGTTTCGCTCGATAGAATTTTTTTCTGTATTGAGTTTTTCAGTCTCTACAGTTTCTACGATGGTTTCAGCAGCCTTTTTAACGGTTTCCTCGCTATGGAGCTTTTGGTTGATATTATTGACCATATCACGATACTCCTGCTGACGTTTGGCTGTGTATTCTTCATCAATTTTAGTAATTTCCGTCATCGTAGCACCGGATTGTTGTGCTTCCCGAATCTTGTCATCTCGCTCTTTTGCAAGCTGATAGTCACGAATAGTATAATCTCCGTATTCACGGTTTACAACTGTATCCGTGGTTTCTTGTATCTTTCGTTGAAGTTGGTTTTGTGTTGATTTTTTCAAATCTCCACCATACTGTTCTTTAGCAGAAGACATAAGAGTGTCTGTAATAGGTTTTGAAAACTGCTCACGCAAAATTTTCAAATCATCTTTCTTAGGATTCGGTGTCATTTCGGCTTGTTTCTGAATTTCTTCAACAGTAGCCTTGAGATGTTCGTCAACATCAGCATAGACTTTATCGCCAAAAAGTTCGGCTGCCGTTCCTATCACCTGTTCCCTTGGAATCTCAACTTCTCCGTTTTCGTTCAGATTTAGGGCATTCGCAGTAGTCTCGTCCACATCTGCAGGCGGGAGAGGTTTTGGTTCTTCAATAGCCTGCATATTGTTGATAATGTCGATAATCTCCCTTGGAGCACCGAAAATGCCGCTGATGTTGGCAAACAGGAAATTAGACATAAACCCACGTTCAACCACTTCTCTTGCGTGAATATGTCGAGGGATCGTAAGGACTTTCTCGGCATCCAATTCTATCATTGAGCCTTCCTCATCTTCTCCATAAACAGGGAAGAAATTAAGAAGTTCACGAACATGCTGCTTACGGCTGTCGAAGTCACCCTTATCGCCTGAAGTTTCGGGAATAAGGTCATTTGCGAACTGCTCAAAAATGGTAAGAGTGCGTGCAGGGTCGAAGTCAAATACATAGGCATTTTGTTTTCTGTAGGTATTGCCGTCGCTGTCTGTAAAAAGGCACGGATTCTGCGCCCGAAAAGCTGCCTGCATATAAAGAGCGGGGCTTGCCATATTGGATAGCATGAGAACCGCCGTCCACTCCGGGATCGTTACTCCTGTGGTGAGCTGGCCAACAGACAAAGTTATGGTCTTATCATATTTGGATATAGCCTTTGTTACCTTATCAAAAGATTTTTCGTTTTCGTCATTATCATCTAATTTTCCGTCACCTGCGGCAAGAATAATTTCGTAATCTTTGAATACAGGGTGCAGTTTCAGTTTCTTTGCAAGAGCTTTTGCACTTGCCACACGGTTTAATATCCAGAATGTGTGTTTCAATTCATTGCGAAGTTCCGGAGTAGAAAACGGAAATTTCTCCTGTCTTGTCATTGCATCAAGAAACTTGTTTACATCTGCATCATGTATAAAATTACCCGATTCGTTCGTCTTGAAAAATTCATTCAAGTCAAAAGCAAACTCCTCAATATCATTATCCGCAAGTTCTATGCCTTTTTTTACTCTGTCACGGACAATATCAGACATTTGATATGTAAAAAGAGAAAGGCGGGGCAAGTTCTCATACGGATTTTCTATTTCATTGAAAGGATCCCAATCACGCTTCTTTTTTTGTTCATCGGCATAAGTCCAGTTGTAAATGGCACTTTCGGGAAATTT
>JAFUUG010000381.1 GCA_017483905.1 Bacillota bacterium | reverse complement strand
GCTTTATCTTGATACACACCCCGAAGACACCGAAGCAATAGCAAAATATAACGAAACGGCAGACGAAGCCGCCGCAGTCAGAATGACTTACGAGCGTGCTTTCGGTCCTGTCTGCTCTTTCAGAAGCGAAAGCAATAAGGAATTGTTCACATGGATAAACAGTCCGTGGCCATGGGAGAATTCATTTAATTTCTGCATAAATAAGGAGGGCAGATAATATGTGGATATATGAGAAAAAATTGGAATTTCCGGTAAAAATAAAGAAAAAAGACCCTGCCCTTGCGAAGCTGATACTCACGCAATACGGCGGGCCTAACGGAGAACTCGGTGCTGCACTTCGCTACCTCAGCCAGCGTTATTCCATGATAACTCCGGATTCAAAGGCAGCTCTTACCGATATAGGTATAAGATAAAACATACGGCACCTTATAGCGTTATCTCTGCTCAGACAGACACAGCCTCTATCTGCTTGCTCAATGCAACGACTTCTTCAATCGGCAGTCCGCTGTATAAAGAAGTTTTTTCTATATCCAGCCCGTCTTTAAGCATTGTCAAAGCATTTTTTACAGCTGTTTTATATTCCCCCTTTGCGATTCCTTCTGCAATTCCCTTTGCGATTCCTCTGTTTTCAACTTTATCCAACCATTCACACATATTCATCGGCTCCTCTCTGTGTTCGCTGTAATACTGCACCTTAAATCTATCATCTTTTGTCAGTTTACTCATCAGCAAAAGTACTTCCCATATATGTTTGACCTCATCGGTCATTGGCTTATATTCGCCTGTTTCCCGCATTTGCACAAAATAGTCTGCAATTATCTTAAAATCACTTTTAAACTTATTCACCGTTTCCCTTGAAAGATATGCCACATCAACAACATTTATTTTGTAATCGCTCACAAACGGCTTTAAACTGTCATCTACATTCAGACATTCAAGTATCGTCTTGTTTTCTGCCCATTTCTGCATTGAGAAATTAAGTACAAATGTAATAACGGGACAGGGCGGTATTTCGCTTGCAAGCATATATTTATATGATGCTCCGTCATAGCTCATTACCCTTAACGGCATCGTATTATCGACCTTTGTTTGATTTTCAAATCCCATAAAAGAAATGATAACATTTTTCTTTATCCATTTTTTAGTTACATCTCGTTCCTGCTCTTTAGTCTTTGAATTTTCCACATAGTAAGAATTGGGATCGACATCTTCCAGTTCATCTTCATTTATTACTTCATTGCCGTCAAAGATAAACACATTCATCATATCCGAAAACACATCATTATAGCTTTCAAGGTGTTTTTCCAAAATATCTTTTTCGTTTCCCATACCGCTGCCCTCTCGTAAATAATATATATCTCTTTATCTATATTATACATCTTAGCATAATCATTTTCAACAAAATTTTTATAAACATAGACCACAAAAAAGGCAGCCAATACGCAGGCTGCCTTTTACTGTAATTTGCAAATCATCCCGACATCGTTCGGGTAGTTATATAAACACCGATTAATTCAAGAAAAAAAAATCAAAAATGAAAAAATTTTCATATATCTTCCACCTTTTGTCCAAATCTCAAACTCTCAGAAACATCTTCACCCTATCCGAGAACTTTGCCCCTCTCTCAATACTCTTTCTTATCCTCCTTGCCTCTTTTATTCCCTCTTTTGCTTCTTCCTCGTTTATTCCCCTTTTCGAGTAAGCCGCTCTCTCCATAATATCCTTCAGCTTTTCACTGTTCCCATGACCATTCATGATTTCCGCCGCCTGCGTATAGTCCGCTCCCTCTTTCATTTTTCCGAGGAAAATAAGTTCACACCTGAGCATCTCATATTCATTTGAAAGTTTTCTCTTATTTCCGCCGATATTATTTCTTATAAACCATACCGCTCTGTTTTTTATACAAAGAATAAAAACAGCCGCAGCAATAACAACTGCTATCTTCCATAATATCATTGTATCTATCACAAAACTTCTTCCCTGCATTTCCTCAACATTCCTGTTTATATCCGTATTAAGCTGTGCAATTTTATCCATCGGCAGAAATACGGATTCCATTATGCTCTCCTGTCTTTCCGCTTTTGCCTTATGATCCGCAGGAGTAAGCTCTACAGGTATCCAGCCAAACCCATCTTTATATATCTCGACCCATGCATGACCCGAACTGTCCTTTACATTCACTTCTCTCACTTCAAGTTCTTCATAAGGGTCTTCATTTCTCAGCTTTATCTCATCTTCGCCTATCTTCCCCATTTTTTTCAGCATATCTATTTCTTCATCGCTGTAGGATAAAAGTTCATCTCTTTTTTTCTTTATATCGTCATTATAAAAACTAAGCCATTCCCTCTTGTTATCAACTTCTGTCGTTTTCCCCTCAATGATCTCGTTTTCATCTATGGCATACCCCTCAACATATCTTGCAGGTATACCAAGACTTCTGTATATCATAGCCCCGGCCGTAGCAAAATGAACACAGAACCCCTTTTTGTTGCTAAATAAGAAATAGTCAACAAAATCCGTTTTCCATGGTACAAGTCCGGGATTAAGGTTATAATCATAATTTTCATCAAAATATTCCGCTATCTTTTCTTCTAAATTTTCATCTGTCGCCGCAAATCCGTTATCTTCGCAGAATTTCAATAATTTTTCTTTCAGCTCATTCGGAACATCAAGATAATTCCGATACACATATTCCCTGTATGCACTGTCATCATAGCTTATTTCTTTCTCATCATCGACCTTTACATAAAATTCAACAGGTACATATTTATTCACTTCAAATGTACCCAGAAGATTATCCTCCGCCGCCTGTTCTATCTCCGGTACTTTGTCAATATCCGTATAGTATGGCATAAAAGCATAATTCATAGGAGCTTTTATATTTTCCACTTCTATCTTAGCCTTGATAACAGCGGTATCTTCCGTATTTTCAAAGTTGTCCTTCAATATTCCGCTCTCTTTATTTGTCATCGCAGCCTTTTCAATATCCACCGCCTGCGAATTGCTCCATTCATTGTTTGAATATACCGATCCGATATAGCTTTTCAGATATGTTCTTCCCCTCTTATAAGGCATAAGTTTCGCTTTTAAATAAGTATCGCCGCTAAATGTTACCGAACTGTAGTTTCCAAGCTGACCGCCGCTTATTCTCAGGCTCATCATATATTTCTTGTACTGCGAAAAACTTGCTATCATCACATTTCTTGCATAGGTGTCCGATAATTCCTTATATTCCGACTTTCCGAATTCTTCTCTTTTATCTGTGCTTATATTCTGCGACACTGCCGCACATACAGCCCCCGTACACGCAATACATATAATAAGTGCCGCTGCCGTTTTTCCTTTTGCCGCTCCCGTATAATATATCTTTTCTCCGAGATTGTATTTTTTAAATTCCCTCCTGCTTGAAGAGCTTTTATATTTATAGTTGAATTTAAGTACCGCCGTAGCTATAAAGCTGCATAAAATCATAACCATAGGCACAATATCAGGTTCAACTTCAAGAAAAAGCCATGGCTGTAAACAAATCACCCCTATAAGCACCGTCATAATAAGGCTCATAGCATCTGTTATAATAATGCTCATCATCGTTGTAAAAAGCACTGCAATGATCACAAATAATATCGTAAAAGCCGCATTTTTATCGCTTATCATTTCGGGAAATCCATCAACATCGGGAAACATATATTTCTTTTGTACAAGCGGATATAAATAGTTCATCATCATCAGAACTATCCCCTTTATCGCATCCCTCAGCTTATATACTCCGTAACATTCCCCCGCAAAAGCACACAGCGTCAAGATACTTCCGATCAGCCCTCCGATATTTCGTATCAACGCAAATACAAAAGTCGTAATAAATATCAATATCCCTACAAATTCTCTGTCATACGGTATGCCGCAGCTTCCGGCAAAGCATTCCGTTATCCCGAAACAGTTAAGGAAAACAACAGCCGCCTTTACGAGTGCATCTATCATCATTGCCGTACCGCTTTTGCTTGTCACTCTTCCGACATTAAGTCCCGTTCTGCCGACCTGTTCTTTTTCTTTTTTATCTCTTTTCCTCTTTGACAAAAGCAGTCCGATAACTTCTGTCTTTTTCATTTTCTCACCTCTTGCAGCGTTTCATCGACTCCGATATAAATGATATTTCCGCCTCTTGCACTGTTCATATAATTTTCGTAAGCACTCTTTTTATATTCTGATAAACGGTTTTCCGTAAATATCCTCATAGCATCATCAATATCCTCATTACTGTATATCATATATGAGCTTATATCGTGTTCTCCGTTGTTGCAGCACAGAATAAAAGAGATATTCTCTTTCACCAATGCCCTGCACACATCATAAGTCCTCTCGATTATCGAATTAAGCTCCTTCTTCTCCTTAAAAAGTTCAAATAATACTATCGTAACATCATTTTCTTCATCATTATTTTCTTTTACATATATCTCGTTTAATCTTGCGCTTGTTTTCCAGTGGATACTTCTTAATTTGTCCCCCTCTTCGTATTCTCTTATGTTCACCACATCAAAGCCGTCACCGATCTTTTCATTCTCCTGCCCGGCAGCATTTCCGGAAATATTATCTCCGTTGCTTTTCATCTCATCATTTTTAGCAGGCAAAACATATATATGCTCCTCTTCATTCATATCTTTCTTTATCTTAAAAAAATTTAGCCAGTCGCTTATCTCTATCCTTGTCACCTGCGTGTCTATCTTTCCGTATACATCCGATACTATCGGTATCACAAGAGTTTCTTTCAAAACTCCTATCGAAGTGTTTATTATCCTTGTACTGTCCTCTCTGTAGAAGAGATTATTCATCTCGATACTTATTCTCGCAGATAAGATCGGAATAAAACTGTAATTTTTTATTATCACAAAAAATCTGTTCTCTTCCCCTTTATCCATACATTCTCTCTCGCTCTTGACTTCAGCTCCGATCCCAATATAAGCTATACAGCAAGCTATAAGCGACACAAGCGGATATATCAGCATTACTCCGAACATAACGGCACAAGTCACATTCCTGTAAAATAAAAACATACCAAAAAGAATAAGACACACGACCGCATAATACACAATATTATTTATTCTTTCCAATTTCGGCTACCTCTCTGATAAAACTTTCTCACAATCTCGGCACTTTCACATTCCCGATTATCTCTTCTAGCACATCTTTTTCCGTTATGCCCTTGTTTTTAGCCCTTGCGCTCAATTCTATCCTGTGATTGCATACATCGTAATACACATTCTTCACGTTTTCCGCACTCACATAATCTTTCCCCCTCATAAAAGCCTCCGCTCTTGCCATTTTCAGCATTGCACGGCTTCCTCTCGGACTTACTCCTATATCTGTATATTCGCTTTCTCTCGTTGCGTTTGCGATATTTGTTATATATTCGTATATCCTCTCATCTGTGTGGATCTCTGCTATCTCTTTTTTATATTTAATAATATCCTCTGCCTCTATCACATTTTCAAGTTCTTCAATAGCCGCTCTCGACGGATTTTTAAGTATCTCTATCTCGCTCTCCTTATCGGGATATCCCATGCTTATCTTTATCAGAAATCTGTCAAGCTGTGATTGAGGCAGCCTTTGCGTACCGAAAGAGCCGAAAGGATTCTGCGTAGCTATAACGATGAATGGCTCAGGCAATCCCCTTGTTTCGCTCTCCACCGTAACTCTGCCCTCTTCCATTATTTCAAGCAGTGCCGACTGTGTTTTCGGAGATGTTCTGTTTATCTCGTCGGCAAGCAGAAGATTGCACATACAAGCGCCTTTCCTGTATATAAATTCACCACTTTTTTTATCATACATATAGTAGCCCGTAATATCTCCGGGCATTACATCGGGAGTAAACTGTACTCTCTTGTATTCAAGCTTTATGACCTTTGATATTGTCGTGGCAAGTGTAGTCTTTCCGACCCCCGGCATATCTTCAAGCAGGATATGCCCTCCACACAGCATCACTTCAAGTGTTCTCTCTATTATGTGATCTTTTCCCTTTATTACCTTTTTTATTTCTTCTTTGACTTTTTTTATCTTATCCATCGTTTTCCTCCGACTCTAATTTTTTATGATCGTTTTTGTTATTGTCATTTTGTGATTTTTCCCTCGGCCGCTCTTTTCAAAATAAACTTCTGCACAGATACCGTTTTCAAAATAGACCTGCGCATATTTGTCATATATCACCATTTTTCGAAAACCATCTGTCCCGACAGAATTTATAATATCGTCAATATGGCTTTCTCTCATAGCGACCCCCTTGCAGCCTTTCTTTCCATGTTCCGCATTAAGCGAACATCTTCGGTATTCTATGCCGTTCTTCTTTTTCATCACATACTGTTTTTTACACAGACCACAGTATATCTTCCCGCTGTAAAAATATTTTCCGCTGTTTCTTCCGCTTTCTTCAAGTCTTTTTTTAACTCTCTCCCACAGTGCCCTCTCGATTATCCCCTCGTGGTGATCTTTTATGTATATAAATCTTTCTTCACCTCTGTTGTATTTTTTCTTATGCGACAAATAATCTTTGGTGTAACTTTTTTTCTGACACAGATCGCCGACATATTTTTCATTTCTCAGTATCTTGCGTATTCCCCCTTGTGAGATGACCCCTCCGATATTTTCATATATTTCTTTTACACTTTTCCCTTTGTCAAATTCCTCAAAAATATACTGCACCGTTTTTCTTTCATTTTCGTTTACTT
>JAFUUG010000380.1 GCA_017483905.1 Bacillota bacterium | reverse complement strand
GAAATTGCAAATGCGGCTGTTGAAAAACTAAAGAACGAGAACGCTGTACAGTGTCAGCAAATTGCGGAACTCAAGCCGAAGGCAAGCTATTACGATGTTGTTCTTAACTGTAAAGACCTTTTGGCAATATCGGCTATCGCTAAAGACTATGGTTGGTCGGCAGCGAAAATGAATATTTATCTTCACGAAAAAGGTGTGCAGTATAAACAAGGTAATATGTGGCTTTTATATCAGAACTACGCCGAATACGGATACACTTGTACCAAGACGCATACTTATCCCGGTAATGACGGCACAACACATTCAAAGGTTCATACTTATTGGACTCAAAAAGGCAGATTATTTATTTACGGATTGATGAAAGAAGACGGCTATTTGCCGCTTATAGAGGGTTAATTATGTTTTATGTAAAATCGAAAATCGGAAACTCGGCGGAAATCAATATTGAAATTACGGATGAAAACGTGTACACACACTGTCCGATATGCGGTGAAGAATTTAATATTGACATTCAGGATTTTTTGCTTGACAAGGACTTTGACCTTTTCGGAACAGCGGTTTACTGTGAGAACTGCGGTAAAAAGGTAAGATAACATTAGAGCCGCACCGGCAGACGAATAAGACTGTCGGTGCGGTTAAAGGAGGAGTTTTTATGCAAAAATGCAACGGTGAGGGCTACTACGATCCGACGGCCTATGAGGCGGTAATAAATGTTGCAAGAGAGGAAAAATACAGACCTATCATTTATGTATGTTCGCCGTTCAGAGGTGATGAGGAGAGAAATGCTGCAAAGGCGAGAGAATATTGCAGATACGCAATAAGCAGAAGATGTATTCCGTTTGCACCTCACTTGCTTTTCCCGCAGTTTATGAATGAGGAATCGGACAGAGAACTTGCTATGTCATTTAATAAGATTTTTCTCGGCAAATGCGATGAAATTTGGGTATTCGGCGAAAAGATAACAGACGGAATGGCTTTTGAAATAAAGACTGCCAAAAGAAAAAATATAAAAGTGAGATATTTTTTGGAAGATATAAAGGAGGTCAAGTAGTATGTTTACTGTTTTTTGCTCGGATGTTTTGGGAAATCCGTCAAACTGCTTTTATAAGCATAAGTCTGTCGTGCTTGACGAGAAAATATTAAAAAAAGCCGTAAGCAATGATTATGTATGTGCGGAATACAAGAATGGTTACAGAAGCGGCGAAAACTTTATCGGAAGTGATTGTCTGCCCGTTGACTGCGACAATGACCATTCCGATGATCCGCAGGATTGGGTAACACCGAATGATGTAGAAACCGCATTTCCGGGAGTTACATTTGCCATACATTACAGCCGTTCAAACAATGCTGTCAAAAAAGGAAAATCAGCAAGACCGAGATTTCATGTGCTTTTTTCAATAGACTGTATTTACGATGTGAATGCTTATGCAAAAATGAAAAAGACTGTAAATCAAATATTTCCTTATTTCGATAAAAAAGCATTGGACTCTGCACGTTTTTTCTACGGTACGGAAAATGCGGCTGTTGAGATACATCAAGGCATTATGACTTTATCCGAATTCATCAACGAAAGAGGTTTTGCTGCAAGTAATGACAATAAAACGGAATATTCATCTGTTATTTACGAAGGCAGCCGCAATGCAACGATGTCACGTTTTGCGGGGAGAGTTTTGAAAAGATACGGTATCACCGACAGGGCGTATGAAATTTATCTTAATAAAGCAAAAAAATGTGAACCGCCGCTTGATGATGAGGAATTGGGAACTATATGGAACAGTGCTTGTAAGTTTGCAAAAAAGGTACAGAACCAAGAAGGATATATTGCTCCCGATGATTATGAATTTGGCAGACAGAGCTTAAAGCCGGATGATTTCTCGGATATAGGACAGGCAAAGGTAATGGCAAGAGAATACGGAGATGAGCTCATATACACCTCTGCTACGGACTTACTCAGATACAACGGTATCTATTGGGAAGAATCAAAACAAAAGGCGATCAGCGCTGCTATAGAGTTTTTAGATCTGCAGCTTGAAGATGCAAGAGATGAATTGAACAAAGCTTTTGAAAGTCTTATGCAAACGGGGATATCGAAAGAAGATATAATTGATGGCGGTAAAAAGCTTCAGAAAAAAGTTGATGATATGAAACTTCTTGAAGATTACAATAATGCAAGAGCTTATAAAACTTTTGTGATGAAACGCAGAGATATGAAGTACATTATTTCAGCACTTCAGACACTTAAATCTATAGTGAATACAGATGTTTCGAACTTGGACAGTGATCCGTATTTGCTGAATACACCGTCAAATACTTACGATTTGCGAATCGGAATGAACGGCATTTCGGAGCATAAGCCGGAAGATAATATAACAAAGGTCACGGCTTTTTCGCCGAGTGATAAGGGCAAAGAACTATGGCTTAAAGCACTCTCGGAGTTTTTCGGAAAAGATAAAGAACTAAAGGAATATGTACAGCAGATGATGGGACTTAGCTTACTTGGTAAGGTTTTTGTAGAGGCTCTCATAATTGCTTATGGTGACGGCGGAAACGGTAAGTCTACATTTGGCAATGCAATTTTAAGGTCAATAGGCAGCTACGGAGGCACAATATCGGCTGATGCTTTGACGATTGGCTGCAAGAGAAATGTTAAACCGGAGCTTGCGGAAGCAAAAGGCAAAAGACTGCTTATAGCATCGGAGCTTGAAGAAGGTATGAGACTTAATACCTCTATGGTTAAACAATTATGTTCTACCGACGAAATATCGGCTGAAAAGAAATATAAAGACCCGTTTCACTTCACTCCGAGCCACACCGTACTTTTGTATACAAACCACTTACCGAGAGTCGGTGCTATGGATGACGGTATTTGGCGAAGGCTTATAATTATTCCGTTTAACGAGAAAATAAAACCTAAAGATGATGTAAAAAACTATGCCGACTATCTCGTGAAAAATGCGGGTGAGTATATAATAAAATGGCTTATCGAGGGTGCAGAGAAAATAATAAAAAACAATTATAAACTTGACTTGCCAAAGGCTGTTCAAAATGCAATAGCTGTGTATAGATCTGACAATGATTGGCTCACGCACTTTTTTGATGACTGCTGCGAGTTAAGTCCCGAATATGAAGAAAAATCGGGCGAGGTCTATCAATCATATCGTGCGTACTGTATGAGAACGGGTGAGTTTATAAGAAGTTCAAGCGAGTTTTATAGTGCGATCGAAAAGAGAGGCATAAAGAAAAAGAGAACAAACAAGGCAAGGATGCTCGTGGGTTTGAGGCTTATTGAAATAAGTCTTTAATAAAAAAGTGACACCCTTGACACCCGTAGTATAAAACCCCCTTTAGGGCTGAAAAAAATAAAAAAATAATTATATATAAGAGTTTTAGAATAGGATGACATGGATGTCACTTTCGGAAATAAAAGGAGTAAAAAATGCGTGAAAAAGCACTTGAACAAAAGTTTTTGATGAAGGTAAAGGGTGTCGGTGGTCTGGCATTAAAGTTTGTAAGCCCGGGATTTGCGGGTGTCCCCGACAGATTGGTACTTATCCCTGACGGCAAGGCTGGATTCGTTGAGGTAAAGGCATCGGGCAAAAAACCGAGAACATTGCAGGCTGCAAGACACGATTTACTTCGAAGATTAGGATTTAAGGTATTTGTTTTGGATAACGAAAATCAGATAAAAAATATCATTGATGAGATAAGAGGTGAAAGAAGTGAAATACACACCACATAATTATCAGAAATATGCCTCCGATTTTATAATAAAAAATGAAACAGCGGCTGTATTCCTTGAAATGGGCTTAGGAAAAACCTCAATCACACTTACGGCTCTTAATGAATTACTCTTTGACAGATTTGAGGTACACAAAATTTTAATAATCGCACCGCTTCGAGTTGCGAGAAGTACATGGGCAAGTGAGATAAACAAATGGGAGAATCTGAAAAACTTGAAATACTCCATAGCTGTTGGTACGGAGAAAGAGCGAATAGCGGCACTTACCGAAAAAGCGGACATTTATATCATAAACAGAGAAAATGTACCGTGGCTTATTGAGAATTATAGCTTTGACTTTGATATGCTTGTGATTGACGAATTAAGTTCTTTCAAAAATCATCAGGCAAAAAGGTTCAAATCCCTTATGAAAGTCAGACCTAAAGTTAAAAGAATCGTAGGACTTACCGGTACACCGTCAAGTAATGGACT
>JAFUUG010000379.1 GCA_017483905.1 Bacillota bacterium | reverse complement strand
GAGAATTGCTCCCTGTTGGATAATAATAATATAATATAAAAGAATACGAATCTATTGGAAGAGTTCCCTGGTAATTAAATTGAAGCGGAATACAATTGAAAGAATTATTTTCAAAACCTGTTATCACATATTTTCTTTTTTTATTTGATTCGTAGTATGCGAGTCTTTTTAAAGCATCGTTAACTGTATAGCAATTTGGATCTGATGGTTTTGGGATATTTATATCTTCGTATGTTGGAAGCTGATAGTTGTAGATTACCTGTGTATCAATTAAAAGTTTTAGATTGGTATAAATATCAAGCTGTTCCGCTTTTAATTTTTTTAGATATTCTGTCATTAATAAAGATAAAGTTGTTTCAAGTTGAATGAATTTGCCTTCTTTATTTTTGCATTTATATGCTGCAAAAATGCTTTTTAAATTGATTATATTCGAATCTATGATTGAGAAATATAACAAGTCATCGCCTGATTGAACAAGGTACTGAAAAGGATTTATAAGAATGTACCAATAGGGAGTCATATTTTCAAATGGCACAACTCCTTTATCTATCATTTGAATGGTTTCTTTTTGTTCATAAAATTGATTTATTGCTTTGTTCTTTTTCTTGATCATTTCAACAAATAAAGGCATTAAATATCTTTGGATCTTATCTATTATTCCGATTATATTTGCAGGATGAGTTTCAAAATTAAAAGGTGGTCTTGGAGTATAGTTGGGTTTGGTTATTCGCCTTTTGGGTGATTGAGAATTATCTGTAAAATCATTTGTTTCGCTGTTTTCATCATTATTTGAATCGTAATCGATTGGAAATAAATCGAGAATTTCAATGTCAAAAAAATTGTATACAGCGAAGATATAATTCTCGGCAAGTTTGTTGATTTTATCGTATGAACGGTTTTTTCTGAATATTTAATAAGACTTTTCATGACGGTTTCGGTTTGTGTTGAATTCATTAATAGAACCTCCTTTTATCTTGTAATTTATTTTATATGATTTCAAAAAAGCAGAATGTATTAATTTGCAATTCTGCTTTTTTTCTTTTTTTTGTTGTGGGTCAAAATTGTTAATAATTTTAGAAAAAAAGATGCAGTTTTAAATAAATCAAAACATACTATGTTGATATGCTTTGTTTGTTTTTTTTATGATTACCATGATAAATATACCGTGAGTTTACGAAGATGGGATAAACATACAAGGAAAATATACCTGGAGTTTACAAAGACAGATCAAATATACAAGGAAAAATATACCGGGAGTTTACAAAGATATAATTAGAATATCAGGAGAAAAGTACCGGGAGTTTACAGGAAAAACCTTGAATATATCAAAAAAATCCGTGGTTGTAATTTCGGGTAATTTATAGATGAATTTTCAATTGTCGAGATAAATGTAAAAAATTACAAACTTGATAACATTATCTGGCTCGGGTGCAGATAATCATCAATCGCCTAAAGCAGTAAATTTATTTGAGCCATGTGGGAGGGTACTTGTATACATATATAATACCATATTATTTTGGATCAGGCAACAGGTTTATGTAAAATTTTAACTTCTTATAACATTATTAGTAAAATGATAAGGTTATTTCAAATAATTACATATTATTTATGTGAGAGGATTTATAAAGCAGGTTTTGTAATTATTTATGGATCAAATAACTTATCATTGAAACTAAAATTTAAGGAGGTCATATTTATGAATAATTCAAATGAAAGTTATTTGATGAATGCAAAAGAAACAGCAGAATTTTTACACATCTCTTATTGGAATCTGATGGATCTGGTGAGAAGAAAAAAGATACCTCATATAAGGTATAGCAGACAGGTATTCTTCAAAAAAGAAACACTTGAAAATTTCATTAATGAACTCGAAAGTAATTCGGTAAAATAATCGGTCAAGGCTCTCTGTAAAAGGAGAGCTTTTTCTTTTAAGGAGGAATTGATAATGGGTAATGTAGAGAAAAGAGGCAATAATAAATACAGACTTACCGTATCGGCAGGGTACAAAACCGATGGTACAAGAATTTATATAAGGAAGACGATAACGGCGAAGAGTGAACGGGAAGCGAAAAAGCAATTAGCGTTATTTGAGGCAGAAGTTCAACAGAAAAATATTACAGCTGACAGCAATATCAAGCTCAAGGACTTTGTGAGAATATGGGAAGATAATTATGCAAAGGTCAATCTTGAAGCAAAGACTTATCAGCGTTATATGGAGATGATAAACAGCAACATAATTCCCGAATTGGGAGAGAAGAAACTAAATGAAATAAAGCCTGTTCATCTGCTTGATTTTTATTCCAAATTAGGCAGAGATGGTGCAAGGAAAGATGGTAAAAAAGGTGGCTATTCAAATAAAACGATAACACATATCCATAGGCTTATAAGTGCGATATATAATAAAGCGGCACAGTGGCAGATCATAGGAATAAATCCTGCCGCAAACGTAAAACCGCCTAAAATAATGAAGAAGGAAATAGATTTTTATTCGGTGGAAGATATAAAGATATTGATCAAAAGTCTTGAGGATGAACCGATAAGAGCAAGGACAATGACATTGCTTGCGGTATATACGGGAATGCGCAGAAGTGAACTGCTTGGTTTGACATGGGACAGCATTGATTTTGAGGCGAAGGTGATACATATCAACAAGGCTGTTGTGTATATTCCGAAAATCGGAAGGCTTAAAAAAGAGACTAAAACGGTTCGTTCAAACAGAATGATAGCAATGTCGGAGTCTGTTGAAAATTTACTTGTGCAGTACAGAAAATGGCAGTGTGATACGAAAGATATGCTTGCGAATAAGTGGACTGATTCCGACTTTGTTTTTACGAATGATTTCGGGGAAATGATACATCCTGATTCGATATCGCAGTGGTTTAACAGGTTCATAAAGAGGAAAGGTCTGAAGCACATAACATTTCATGGACTCAGGCATACTGCCGCTACGCTTTTGATAAGTTCGGGGGTAGACATAGAGACCGTCAGCAGAATACTCGGACATTCAAGTTCTGCGGTAACAAGTCAGGTGTACTTACATTCGGCAGATGCGATAAGAAAAGATGCAATGAACAGACTTGACAGGACGATAAATGGTAGATGAGATACATCGGGATTCGGAACTTTGGGGTTCCGAGTTCCGGGTTCCGAGGGTAAATTTGATTGAGGTGACAGATATGAATTTTTTTGAATGTAATCAGCAAGTAAATGATATGAAGTATGAAAGACCTTTGTTCAAAGATGCAAAAGTACCTTTTGTACGGACTGAAAGTTTTAATATATGTGCAGGTATACCTGATGGAATATATGACGATAGACTCATAAGAAATATTGAGACGACAAGAGTTTCGGATGATGATAGTTTCAGTATGATGAACGAAGCAGAGAATTTTATGAAAGATGTAAAAATCAGAAGTAAAAACGGGATGCTTTATTTTTTTGCAGACGGTTACTACGAATCTATTTCAATAAATGAGGCACGAGCACTTATTATGGAACAGAATTATAATAATATACCCTGTAATAATGTGTCTAAATATGTAAATGAAATGTATAAAATATTGGTTATGCACCCAAAAAATAGAGTACCGAAAGAATATGATGAGTCAAGGTTTGTTGCTTTCAATAATTGTATCTATGATACCGAGAGTAATTTGTTTTATGAAAATAACGGAGATATATTTGTTACGAGCAAAATAAACTGCAATTATAAATCGTATATGTATATTCCCGGTACACCTGCATTTGACAACTTCTTATATGAGGTTTCGGGCGGTGATGTGGCTGTCATCAAATTGCTTTGGGAGGTTCTGGGGTACTGTCTTACATATGATACACTGGGGCAATGCTTTTTTGTTATGCAGGGAAGAGCAGGAAGCGGTAAAAGTACATTCGGAGAAGTTCTGAGGAATCTATTTATGGGTGATGCTGTTGTAGGGCTTGGGATAAATGAGCTTGAAGGACGATTTAACACATATCCGTTATCTAAGGCGAGGATCAATATAGGAATGGATCTTCCGGGAGGAAAGATTACGGATAAGGCTGCAAGCGTGTTGAAAGCTATAACAGGAAATGACATATATCGTATGGAGGGAAAATTCAAAGACCCTATGTTTGACAGAACGCATTGCAAGTTTATTTTTTCGAGTAATTTCCCTGTTGTGACTAACATATTTGATGAGGGTTTTGCAAGAAGGCTGATAATAATACCCTTTAACTATGCGGTTGCACCCGAAAATATGGACAGGCATATTGTGACGAAAATATTGGAAGAAAAGGATGAGATCGTATTCAAGGCTCTTTGTCACTATAATGAGTTGAAATGCAGAAACTATGTTTTTACGAAATGTGCTGCCAACAATAACTATACCCAAAACATAACCGATTATATGCAGGATACCGATATTGAGAAAATTGCCGAAAGTTATCTCAGAGAATGTTTTGTGACCGTTAGTGAGTCAAAAATACCTAATTATGCCTTGTATGAAAGATTTAAGAGTTATTGTCTGAATATAGGTATACAGCTGCATATACCTCAGGAGGCGACAACTGTTATGTTGAAGAGAATATGCTGTAAATATAATATTCCGGCGGAATTCAAGAAGATAAAATATGGTGGGCAGAGTCTGAATGGGGTTTGCGGATTGGCTTTCAAGGAGATGATGTAAGAGAGATAATATCAGCTTGCATATCTTCGAAATAGGTGACTTTTGAAAAAGTGTTGTATTACAGGCTCATATTTAATGTGCAGGGATACTCGAATCTGTGTAATTTCAAAAATTTACTGTATCTGTGGGTATCCCTGTTTAAGTGTATTATTTCGGTGCTTTTTGTTAAAATTGATTATACTATTGTGTTTATTTCGGCTTGCAGTTCGTTGAAGAAGCTGTAGTGCCTGCTGAATTTAAGACCTGTATATATACTTACAGGGCTGAATGCAAAGTGTATATGCAGGTTATCTGTGTTGCGGTGTATGGCAGCAATACACTGATATTCGCTGAAGTATTTATTGAAGAGCAAGGCAAACAGATGTTCTGTAAAATCAATGTCAAAGAGTTCTCGGTCATCAAATGCTATTATAAAATGATATATTCGTTTGCCCGAAGTTTTTCCGTAGGCATACTGACAATTATAGATTTGCTGTATCATATCTTCTATGCTGCCCGGTACGAGATTGTTGCAGAATATTTCCGAATAATGAGCAGGTCTTGTTATATAATTGATCACATCATTGACGGCGTGATCGTCATCGTATGTGCCATCCGCTAATTTTACAAGTGCCATTATTTATCACCGCCTTTGAGGAGTATTGTCAGATTACGGTTTATGTCTTTTAGCTGATTCAGGATCTCTTTATCGGTAGTATCATAATCATCGTATTTTTGCTTTTCTCTGAGAATATTGCCGAGTAATGCGTTATTTCTGATGATGTCCTGATATATGGAATTACTGTTGCTGCATGGTTCGGCTGATAACAGATTTACTATATGCTGATTTCTTTTTATGCCGTTTTCTGCTGCTTGTTTGTCTAATTTGGCGAAAAGTTCTTCGCTTATCCGTGCCGATAACATTTTTGTTTTCATAAGTATCACTCCTGTATAAAATTATTTGTATTACTTTTTATTATATTGTTATATCTGTAATACAAAATTTTTTGTGATGAATGTGCTTTAAAATAAGTACAATTATTTCTTTATAGTTTTTGTGTATAGCATTGACCGTTGAAGATATTTTTGTTATTATATAATTAGAAGAATGAGAGAGAATAATTTATGTGAGGCTGAAAT
>JAFUUG010000378.1 GCA_017483905.1 Bacillota bacterium | reverse complement strand
TGCCACTGACGAACCATACCGAGAACATGATTGTTTATAAGTATAACTATAACAGGAAGATCGTTTGCCACGCTTGTAGCAAGTTCTATATTATTCATGTAGAAACAGCCGTCACCTGCTATATCGAATACCACTCTGTCCTTGTTTCCCGCTTTTGCCCCGATAGCCGCACCAAGACCATATCCCATCGTTCCGAGTCCGCCCGATGTAAGGAAACGCCTTGCCTTTTCTATCTTTAAGAACTGGCAGGCCCACATCTGATGCTGTCCGACTTCCGTTGCAATTATCGCTTCACCGTTTGTTATGGCATTGATTCGCTCCATTATATACTGTGGTTTGAGTGTACCGTCGTGAGCGTATTTTAACGGATGTTCTTCTTTATATTTTTTTACAAAAGCCATCCATTCATCATGCTTAATGTCATTGAGTTTTTCATTGATCATTTTCAATATTTCGCTGCAATCGCCTACGATTGAATGATATACCGATATATTCTTGTTTATCTCTGCTGCATCTATATCTATATGGAGAACTTTTGCATTGGGTGCAAACTTTGCAAAATTAGTCGCAACCCTGTCACTGAATCTTGCACCAATCGCAATAAGAAGATCACACTTATTTGCAAGTATATTTGAAGTTTCCGTTCCGTGCATACCTATCATACCCGTACAATGTTCGTTGCTTGATGCTATTACACCAAGTCCCATTGCTGTAAGACACACAGGAGCATCTATCTTTTCAACGAATTTTGTTATCTCCTTACAGCCGTCTGAGGCTTTTACTCCGCCGCCTGCGTATACAAGAGGCTGCTTTGCTTCCTTTATCATTTCAACAGCTTTTTCGATATCTTCCTGTGTTACTTTGTCCGTTTTAGGTGTTATCGGCTTTGGCTCTTGTCTTGTATATTCCGCTTTATTTGCGGTAACATCTTTTGTTACATCCACAAGAACGGGACCTTGTCTGCCCTCTTTTGCTATATAGAATGCTCTTCTCATAGTATCTGCAAGCTTGTCTACATCTTTTACGATGAAATTATGCTTTGTGATAGGCATTGTCACACCTGCAATATCTATTTCCTGAAAACTGTCTTTTCCGAGGAACGGAAGTGCAACGTTAGCTGTTATTGCAACCATCGGAATACTGTCCATATATGCCGTTGCAATACCCGTTACGAGATTTGTTGCCCCGGGGCCGCTCGTTGCAAGACACACACCGACTTTTCCCGTTGAACGTGCATAGCCGTCGGCAGCATGTGCAGCACCTTGTTCGTGTGATGTGAGGTAATGCTTAATTTCGTCCTGATGTTTATAGATGGCATCATATATATTTAATGCCGTTCCGCCCGGATAGCCGAATATTGTGTCAACGCCTTGTTCTTTAAGACATTCGACGATTATTTCAGCACCTGTCAACTGCATCTGTTTTACTCCTTTCATTAACCCATTACAGCGCCCTTGTCAGCACCGAGAACAAGTTTGGCATATCTTGAAAGCCAGCCTGTCTTTACCTTCGGTTCGGGAGCTGTCCAGTTCTTTCTTCTTTCTTCAAGTTCTTCATCGCTTACTTTAAGATTTATCGTACCTGCATTTATATCTATTTCTATAATGTCACCCTCGTGAACAAGTGCGATATTTCCGCCGACTGCTGCCTCAGGTGATACATGACCGATACTTGCTCCTCTTGATGCACCGCTGAATCGTCCGTCTGTGATGAGTGCAACATCTTTATCAAGCTTCATACCGGCAAGAGCAGAAGTAGGAGAGAGCATTTCTCTCATGCCCGGACCGCCTTTTGGTCCTTCATATCTGATGACTACCACATCGCCTTTTTTGATCTCACCGCCAAATATTGCCTTGATAGTATCTTCTTCGGAGTCAAATACTCTTGCAGGCCCGCTGTGAACAAGCATTTCGGGTGCAACCGCACTTCTCTTGACAACGCAGCCGTTAATGGCAAGATTTCCTTTTAATACTGCGATACCGCCTGTCTTTGAATATGGATTCTCAGCAGGTCTGATAAGATTTGTATCAAGATTCTTTGCATTTGCGATATTTTCGCCGACTGTCTTTAATGTAACAGTCATATTGTCAAGTTCAAGAAGTCCGAGTTTCTTTATCTCACTCATTACAGCAGGGATTCCGCCTGCTTCGTTGAGTTCTTCTATATAGTTAGGACCCGCAGGGGCAAGGTGGCAAAGGTTAGGTGTCTTTGCACTGAGTTCGTTAGCCATTTCAAGATTTAATTCAACGCCTGCTTCATGTGCTATTGCAGGAAGATGAAGCATTGAGTTTGTCGAACAACCCATAGCCATATCCATTATAAGGGCATTTCTGAATGCTTTTTCATTCATTATATCTCTTGGACGGACATTCTTTTCAACAAGCTTCATTATCTGCATACCTGCGTGCTTTGCAAGTGCTATTCTCTCACCGTATACCGATGGGATAGTTCCGTTACCCGGAAGAGCCATACCTATGACCTCAGATAAACAGTTCATTGAATTTGCCGTATACATACCGGAGCATGAACCGCAGCTTGGACAGGATTTATCTTCGTATTCTTTAAGTTCTTCTTCCGAAATAAGATTTGCTTCATAAGCACCTACTGCTTCAAAAGTCTTGGAAAGACTTAATTTTTCTCTTGCCGCACCGCATTTAAGATGACCTGCAAGCATAGGGCCGCCGCTGCAAAGGATAGATGGTATATTAAGTCTTGCTGCTGCCATAAGCATACCCGGAACTATCTTATCACAGTTAGGTATGAGAACAAGTCCGTCAAAACCGTGTGCCATAGCAAGTGTTTCTGTCGAATCGGCAATAAGCTCACGGCTTGCAAGAGAATAGTGCATACCGATATGACCCATTGCGATACCGTCACAGACACCGATTGCAGGAACTTCTATAGGTGTTCCTCCTGCGGCAAGTATACCTGCTTTTACTGCTTTTGCTATATTATCGAGGTGGATATGACCCGGAATTATTTCATTCTGTGCATTTACAACGCCGATAAGAGGCTTTGCAAGATCTTCATCCGTATATCCCATTGCCTTGAACAATGAACGGTGCGGAGTTTTATCTGCACCGAGTTTTACTCTGTCGCTTATCATATAAAACACTCCTTTATGATAAATATAGTAAACGACATTTTTAATGTCGTTTACTATAAAATCAGATCGATCAGATCCTATCTATTATAAGTTTACCCATTTCCTTACAGCCGACTTTTTTCATTCCCTCTGACATGATATCGCCTGTTCTGTAGCCGTCATTGAGAACCTTTGCCACTGCATCTTCTATTGCTTTTGCTTCATCGGCAAGACCGAATGAATATTTAAGCATCATTGCACCCGAAAGGATAGTTGCAATAGGATTTGCAATATCTTTTCCGGCTATATCTGGAGCCGAACCATGAACAGGTTCATACATTCCAAGACTTCCGCTGCCAAGACTTGCAGATGGAAGCATACCGATAGAACCTGTCATCTGACTTGCTTCATCAGAAAGTATATCACCGAAGATATTACCCGTTACAATAACATCAAATGTAGAAGGACGCATAATAAGCTGCATGGAAGCATTATCTACATATAAGTGATCAAGTTCTACATCAGGATAGTCTTTTGCTACTTCAAGAACTACACTTCTCCATAATCTTGATGATTCAAGAACATTCTGCTTGTCCACATTTGTAACATGTTTCTTTCTCTTTCTTGCTATTTCAAAAGCAGTCTTTGTTATTCTCTTGACTTCTTCAACCGAATACTGTTCTACATCATAGGCAGCCTCACCCATATCTGTCTGTTTTCTTCCCTTTTCGCCGAAGTACATACCGCCTGTAAGTTCACGGACCACCATTATATCAACTCCGTCTTTAACAAGCTCAGGCTTTAAAGGGCAAGCGTCTTTAAGTGCTTCATGCAGTGTTGCAGGGCGAAGGTTTGCATAAAGACCGAGTTCTCCTCGAAGTCCCAGAAGTGCTCGCTCAGGGCGCATATTTCCCGGAAGCGTATCCCATTTCCAACCGCCTACAGCCGCAAGGAATACAGAGTCACTTGCTTTACATACATCTATCGTATTCTGTGGAAGAGGCTCGCCGTGTTTATCTATTGCAATACCGCCTGCATCTACTTCTTTATATTCAAATGTATGACCGAATTTTTCTCCTATCTTATTGAGAACGAGAACGTTCTGCGCCATGACTTCCGGACCGATTCCGTCTCCGGGTACTAAAGCTATATTAAGTTTCATTTAATGTCACTTTCCTTTCAGATTACTTATCAGAATTTTTATTTTTTATTTTATACCAAGTTTGTTTTTTGTCTGATTGATAAGACCGCCGACAGCCATCATATCCTGCATAAACTGTGGGAATGGCTCTGCCTGATACGTTTCGTTTTTAGTCACATTTGTGATAACGCCTGTTGTGAAATCAACTTCAACTTCATCACCCATGTCGATACCGTTTGCTGCCGCTTCACATTCAAGGATAGGCAAACCGATATTTATTGCATTTCTGTAGAAAATTCTTGCAAATGTCTTTGCGATAACGCAAGAGATACCCGATGCTTTTATAGCAATAGGAGCATGCTCTCTTGAAGAACCGCAGCCGAAATTCTTTTCTGCTACCATAATATCTCCGTCTTTTACATTTTCAACGAAATTTACCGTACTGTGGATAGCATCTTCCATACAATGCTTTGCCAATTCCTTTGGATCTGATGAATTTAAGTATCTTGCAGGGATAATTACATCGGTGTCGATATTATCGCCATATTTAAAAACTGTGCCATGTGCTTTCATTTTATGACCTCCAATTATTAAGAATTATATTGTTTCGGGATCTGTGATCTTTCCTGTAAGTGCCGATGCAGCTGCTACAGCAGGGCTTGCAAGGTAAACTTCACTTTCGGGATGTCCCATACGTCCGATAAAGTTTCTGTTAGTAGTTGATAATGCTCTCTCTCCCTTTGCAAGTATACCCATGTGACCTCCAAGGCATGGACCACAGGTAGGTGTACTGAATGCCGCACCTGCTTCAACGAATATCTTTGCAAGACCTTCTTCAAGACATTTAAGATATATCTTCTGAGTGCCCGGAAGGATTATAACTCTGAGTTTAGGATCGACTTTCTTTCCCTTTAATATATCAGCTGCGATTTTAAGATCGCTGAAGCGTCCGTTTGTACATGAACCGATAACTACCTGATCTATTTCAAGACCTGCTGCCTCGTCTATAGTCTTTGTATTCTCAGGAAGATGAGGGAATGCAACCGTAGGTCTTAAAGCAGAAAGGTCTATTTCTTAAACTGCATAATATTCCGCATCTTCGTCTGCTTCAAATTTCTTCCATTCTTTATCTGAATGTTCTTTTACATATTCGATAGTCTTATCATCTACAGGGAAAATACCGTTCTTTCCTCCTGCTTCGATAGCCATATTTGCGATAGTGAATCTGTCATCCATTGTGAGATAGTCAAGACCGTCACCGCAAAATTCCATAGATTTGTATAATGCACCGTCAACACCGATCATACCGATGATGTGGAGTATTATATCTTTACCGCTTACCCATTTTGCAGGTTTATTTTTAAGAACGAATTTAAGAGCGGAAGGAACTTTGAACCATGCAACACCTCTTGCCATACCTACCGCCATATCCGTACTTCCGACACCTGTTGAGAACGCACCGAGTGCACCGTAAGTACAGGTATGAGAGTCCGCACCGATTATAACATCACCCGGAACCGCAAGACCTGCTTCCGGAACAAGACAGTGTTCAATACCCATCTGACCTACTTCAAAATAATTCTTTACCTCTTTTTCATAAGCAAATTCTCTTATTATTTTGCAGTGTTCTGCTGATTTTATGTCCTTGTTTGGTGTAAAATGGTCGGGAATTATTGCTACTTTATTTTTATCGAATACCTTGTCCACTCCGATATTCTGAAAAGCCTTTACGGCAACGGGAGTAGTTACGTCATTTCCGAGTACAAGGTCAAGATTTGCTTCTATGAGCTGTCCTGCCTTAACGGATTCAAGTCCGGCATGAGCCGCTAAAATTTTCTGAGTCATTGTCATACCCATGATTATTTCCTCCTATTTTATGTTTTATAAGAATGTTTTGTATTTTTTTTCAAGATCCTTGATCAATTTATATTCAATGGAATCAACAAGTGCTATCCAGCTTGCCTCTATAATATCCTTTGAAACACCAACCGTTGTCCATGTATCCGTTTCGTCACTTGATTCTATGAGAACACGAACCTTTGATGCTGTAGCTGTCTTTGAATCGAGAACACGAACTTTATAATCGGTAAGATGCGCTTCCTTAAGACTTGGATAGAATACTTCAAGTGCCTTTCGCAGTGCCTTATCCAGTGCATTTACGGGACCGTCACCCTCTGCGGCAGTGATCTCCGCTTTTCCGTCAACGATTATTTTAACTACAGCACTTGCACTTTCATCGTCATAAGGCTGTTCGCCGATGACTTTGAAATGAACAAGCTCAAAAAACGGTTTATATTTGCCGAGCGTTTTTCTGACTAAAAGTTCAAATCCGCCGTCTGCACCCTCAAATTGATATCCGTTAAATTCAAGTTCTTTTAGTTTTTGGATAACAAGAGCAGTTTCGGGTGAGTTTTTGTCAATATCGGGTGCGATCTTCTGTACCATAGAGATGATCGTACTTTTTCCCGCAACTTCGCTTGTAAGGAATTTACGCTCATTTCCGACTGTTTCGGGGTCAATATGCTCGAAACTTTTAGGCGATTTACATACACCATCTATGTGCATACCGCCTTTGTGGGCAAATGCACTTCTTCCGACGAACGGAGCACTCTTGAAAAGCTTGTAGTTTGCTATTTCGGCTATTTTAAAAGATGTCTGCATAAGCATTTTCAGATTTTCGTTCTTTACACACTCATAGCCTCTCTTCGCCTGTAATGCACCTATGACAGTCGAAAGCATCGTATTTCCGCAGCGTTCGCCGAAACCTACGAATGTTCCCTGAACGTGTGTCACGCCTGCTTCAACCGCAACTACCGCATTCGCAACTGCCATTCCGCAATCGTTGTGACAATGTATACCTATTTCGATATCAAATCTGCTACAGACTAATTTTGATATTTCAGCTATTTCATCGGGAAAACAACCGCCGTTTGTATCACAGAGAGCAAGACAGTCCGCCCCGGCACTTGCAGCGGCTTCAAGAGTTCTGAGTGCATATTCGGGATTGTTTTTATATCCGTCAAAAAAATGTTCGGCATCAAATATCACCGTTTTCCCCTTTGATTTGAGATAGCTGATAGTATCGCTTATCATCTCAAGATTTTCTTCAAGCTCGGCATGAATAATATCGGTAACGTGAAAATCCCAGCTTTTACCGAAAATAGCCATCGTATCGACATCGGAAGATAGAAGTGCTTTTACGTTATCGTCTTCCTCGGGCTTTATTCCCCGTCTTCTTGTAGAACCGAATGCAACTATCTTTGAATTTTTTAATTCTACATCTTTTATTCCTTTGAAGAATTCCAAATCTTTTGGATTTGAACCGGGATTTCCGGCTTCGATATACGATATTCCAAATTCATCAAGAACCTTGACCACTTTGATCTTATCTTCGACGGAGAAGGATATCCCCTCTGCCTGTGCGCCGTCTCTCAGTGTGGAATCGAATATTGTTATTTTTTTGCTCAATTTTCTCGTCCTTTCGCATTAATTGTGAAAGATTATCGGCTTCGGCATAGTGACCGAAGCCGAATTAAATGTTTTATCCGACGATATTACATATCTTCTTCTTTTGGAAGCCAATCCATGAATTTTCTGAGTTCCTTACCAACGATCTCAATCTGATGTTCGGATTCAAGTCTTCTTCTTGCGTTGAAGTGTGCTCTGCCGTTCTTGTTTTCTGCTATACACTTAGTAGCGTATGTACCGTCCTGTATCTCTGCAAGAACTTTCTTCATCTCTTCCTTGGTTTCCTTTGTGATTATTCTGTTGCCGATCTCGTAATCACCGAATTCAGCTGTATCGGAGATAGAGTATCTCATAAGAGAAAGACCTCCGGCTATACAAAGATCGATTATAAGTTTCATTTCATGGAAGCATTCAAAATATGCGTTCTCAGGAGAATA
>JAFUUG010000377.1 GCA_017483905.1 Bacillota bacterium | reverse complement strand
GGCAACGGCTATCATGCCTAAGAGGATATTGTTTTTTGTAAAGAGGAGAGGGGTCTTGCCGTTTTCTGAAAGCAGATCGGCTTTTTTCTTTATTTCTTCGGTAAGTTTTGTTTGTGTACTTATGAATTTAAAGCTTCCGCCGAGAAGTTTATCTCCATTTGGTGAATATGCGGATACACCGCTTCCGGATAAGGCTTTAAAATCGGAGATCTCTTCCGATTGTAATTTTTTATTTTCATTTAATTTTTTTTCTTCGGCTTTTTTTACTATTGCGGCGGCAAGAGGGTGTTCACTGTTTTTTTCAAGAGAATATGCAAATGACAAAAGGGTGTTTTCATCTGTGTCAAATGGTATTATATCGGTAACGCTCGGCTCTCCACAGGTGACAGTGCCTGTTTTATCAAGGGCAACTATCTCTGTTTTACCTGCTTCTTCAAGAGATGCGGCTGTTTTGAAAAGAATACCGTTTTTTGCACCTACACCGTTTCCGACCATCACAGCAACGGGAGTTGCAAGACCGAGGGCGCATGGACAGCTTATTACGAGAACGGAGATACCTCTTGCAAGGGCAAAGGAAAATTCCCTGCCGACAATAAGCCATACTATTACAGTGAGGAGTGCGATCGCTATTACAGCAGGAACGAATACACCCGATACTTTATCGGCTGTTTTTGCTATAGGGGCTTTTGTGGCGGCGGCATCGCTGACTGTCTTTATTATCTGCGAAAGGGTGGTATCTTCTCCGACTCTTGTGGCTTCGCATTTTATGAATCCAAGTGTGTTGATCGTGGCGGCGGATATACTGTCACCTTCAGACTTATCGACGGGAATGCTTTCTCCTGTCAGGGCGGACTCATTTACGGCGGTTTTGCCCTCTGTTATAATACCGTCAACAGGTATACTTTCACCCGGACGGACAACGAATATATCACCTTTTTTTACTTCTTCAACGGGTACAGTGTTCTCTGTGCCGTTTATTATTATATTTGCCGTCTTTGGTGCTAAGCTTATAAGACTTTTTATTGCATCGGTCGTCTTACCTTTTGAACGGGCTTCAAGCAGTTTTCCAACTGTTATAAGAGTGAGTATCATTGCTGCCGATTCAAAATAAAATTCGTGCATACATCTTATGACGAGGTCGGTATCATTATTAAGCTGTGCATCGGTCATAATAAACAGAGTATACACACTCCACACAAATGATGCGGCAGAACCCATGGCTACAAGTGTGTCCATGTTTGGAGCATTGTGTATAAGTCCTTTGAAGCCGTTTATAAAGAATTTCTGATTTATTATCATAACAGAGGCGGCGAGAAGAAGCTGGGTAAGCCCCATTGCAATATGATTTCCGATAAAAAAAGAGGGTAGCGGAAGATCAAGCATTGTATGCCCCATTGAGAGATACATAAGGAATATAAGGAAAACAAGAGATGCGAAAAGCCTTTTCTTTAAAACGGGTGTTTCTCTGTCTTTAAGAGGATCATCGTCAGCGGAGATATTTTCTTTGCCTACTTTTATGCTTCCTTTTATGCTTGCACCGTAGCCGGCATTTTCAACGGCAGAAATAACGGCAGACGGGTCGGCAGTTCCTTCAACCCCCATTGAATTGGTAAGCAGACTGACTGAACATGAAGTTACACCGTCAACACCCGATACGGCTTTTTCTACCCTTGCACTGCAGGCGGCACAACTCATGCCTGTAATGTTATATTGTTTCATGATATCACTCCTATTTCATAAGTTTTTGCAAAGTGAGTACGAGTTCATCTATTACATCATCTTTTCCCTGTCGTATATCACGGGCAACACAGGAACGGATATGATTTGCAAGAAGTTCTTTATTGAAAGAATTGAGAGCTGCACTTGCTGCCGAAGATTGCGTGAGAATATCCGTACAATAAGCATTTCTTTCTATCATGCCTTTTATACCTCTGATCTGCCCTTCGATGCGATTAAGACGATTTATCAGTTTTTTTCGGTCTTCATCGGAACGCAATGTCATCTTTTCGCAGCAGTTACAAGTAATATTTTCATCCATAAGGTTCAACTCCGTAAAAAAATATACCCCATAGGAGTATTTATATTATATACTCCTATAGGGTATATGTCAATAGGGATAACGATAAATTTATTCAACGGTTATTACATCTTTCAATACATAGTGGAAAGTAGGTGCGGAGGAATTTTTGTTCTCTTCGTAACCTTGCCTAAGATCGTAAGTATCGCTTGGGTCATTTGGGTCTGCACCGATATAATCTCCGACGAATACCTGCTTACCGCCTTTTTTGAACTCTTCGGTCAGCTCTGCTATCTTTTGGTCTGTGTCGTATGCTGCAATGAGAGAGTTTACCTCAACAACTTCAACCCAGTTCTTTTCAAAACCCGCACCTATGTCGTTGCCGTTTTCATTTCCCTCTACATATTCTTCTATTTTTTTATCCTTTAAAACGGCTTCAACTGCACCGATAATATATGGCTGCCAGTTTATCCTCGTGCTTATCAGAGATGATCTCGGAGCAACATCTATCATACCTTTATTATATCCGATGTGATAAACGGTCTTAAATTCATTTATTGCATTTTCGCAAGCAACTGCCGGCCCTATGGTATCGGAATGCTGAGATATTATTATACAGCCTTCGTCTATAAATTCTTCGGCACATTTTTTCTCTTGTTTGAAATCAGTCCATGCGTTTGTATATTTTACATTCATTACGGCATAAGGGGCTTCACTGCGGACACCGAGGAAAAAAGCCGTATAGCCCGAAATAACTTCGGGAAGAGGATATGCCGCAACATAGCCTATTTTTGCCTGTTCTTCGGTTATTTCGCCATTTTTGACCATTTCGTTTATTTTAAGCCCCGCAACAACGCCCGAAATGTATCTGCCCTGATATATTTCACCCATGAATGTATGGTAATTGTTATATACAGGTTCTTCATTGGCATTATCTGCTGTTGCTTCGCAGAATTGTATATCGGGATATTCTCCCGCAAGTTTTTTTGCGGTGTCCTTGTAACCATAGCTGTTTGTGAAAATAATATCACAGCCCTTATCGGCAAGCTCTCTTATTGCATTTTCGCCGTCGCTGTTGGGTACATTGCTTTTTACATATATTTTGACACGATCTCCGAGGACACTTTCAAGTTCTTTCTGTGCTCTTATGAAATTGTTTGTGTAAGGGGTGGCTTCGTCGCCGTCATATACAAAGCCGACGGTAATGGTCTTATCGGTAATTTCATCGGCTTCAAGACTGTTTTTTATTAAAGCGCAGCTTATGATGATAACAGCGGATATTAAAACCGCCAAAATATGTTTTATTTTTATTTTCATTTTTTATCGTCCTCCGCTGTCTTCTTTGCTTCTTCATAAAGTCTGGTTATATCTATTTTGCCGCTTTTTACAAGGTTTATCATTATTTCCGCCATTTCCGGATCAAACTGCGTACCTTTGCAGCGTTCAAGCTCAGAAAGAACATAATCTATATCAAGCTGCTTTCTGTAAACACGATTTGCCGTCATTGCATCAAAGGCATCGGCTACACCTATTATCCTTCCGTAAACGGGTATATCTTCGCCGCAAAGTCCCTGCATATAGCCTTTTCCGTCATATCTCTCATGATGATACAGTGCGCCCTCGACAACATTTTCTATTAATGTGAAGTTTTTGAGGATCTCTGCACCTTTTGTAACATGAGTTTTCATTATGGCATATTCTTCATCGGTAAGCTTTGCCGGCTTTAACAGAATGCTGTCGGGTATGCCTATTTTTCCTATATCATGAAGGAGAGCGGCTCTTCGTAGATTATCGCAGCTTTTTTTGTCGAAACCGAGTTC
>JAFUUG010000376.1 GCA_017483905.1 Bacillota bacterium | reverse complement strand
TTCATCATCTTTTATCCTTTTACAGATATCAAATCCGCTCATATCATTGAGGTCTGAATAAAGTATAACAATATCCGGTTTAAGCTCGGGTATTTTCAAAAGTGCGTCTTTTCCGTTGGATGCTGTATACAGTTCAAAATCGGAATCACAAAGTATATCATACATCAGATTTTTAGTTGTATCGTCCGAATTGATAATTATAAGTTTATCCATAGCAGTTCACCCTTTTAAGAAAAATAATCCGACTGCCCCTGTCTTCAAATTTTACATTATCGGCGAGTTTCATTACAAGGCGTATACCTCTGCCATTTTCCTCAAATAATGAGATTGGATCGTCAATTGTTATTTTAGATAAAAGTTTATTGAAATCAAAACCTTTGCCCTCATCCTTTATAACGGCAGCTATTTCGTTTTCGTCAATTTTTACGGATATGTATACATTTTTGTTCATATCCTTGTTATTGCCGTGAATTACCGCATTATAGAGAAGTTCACACAAAATAAGCCTTAAGTCATCCATATCATCTGAATTTGCAGCGGGCAAAGAATTTTTGATAAATTTCAGAGCTTTTACCGATGTATCTCTGGCATCTTCCAGCGTACTCGGAAATTTTAACTCGAATTTATACTTGCTCATTTGTACCACTCCTTTCAATTAAAAGAAGAAGTGTTATGTTTTTTTAACATTGAAATTTTAAGATGATCATTTTCGTTAAAATCAAGTTCAAAGTTGTCTACAAGTGCTTTGATCATACATAGACCCATATCGTCTTCATCTTGCGAAAGTTTTGTGGCTGCATCAACGGAAAGGCTTATGTCGATCTGTTTTTCGGATATATTAAGTTTTATACAGAAATTTTTTTCTTTTTTGGAAGAATAGTATTTTACAACATAAGTGCAGGCTTCGGAAACCGCTGCTTTTATATCCTCTATCTCATCTATGTCAAATCCGAGCCTGTTGGAAACGGAAGATGCTGTAAGACGAGCGGCAGATACATAAGCTGCATTTATCGGTAAAGTAAGCTCGATAATATCATTCTTTTCATCATTCATTTAATTCACCCTCTATCTTAAAAACTTTATCAAGACTGGTTATTTTAAAGAGTTTTGCTGAATTTGGTTTAACATTTTTCAAGATAACATTTTTTTCAAATTCTTTTGTCTTTTTTAATACGGCAACGAGTGCTCCAAGTCCTGTTGAATCTATATAAGTCAATTTCTTGCAATCTATAGACAGATCGAGAGGTTTTTCGTCCAATAACTTCAAAAGCGTTGTTTTAAATTCCGCAGAGTTAAATATATCTATTTCTCCTGTAACATCTACATCCCAACAATTATTCTGTTCATTCAAATTTGAGTTTATTACAAAATCCATAATAACTCCTCCTTGTCATTAAATATTCACATATATTATATTTTCGGGTAACGATCCACATAATAAACGATGACTTTGAAATATCGCAAGATCAAGCATTTCCGAGGACATCTTCTTTAATATCTTCCCAACGGAGATAATCTATGATCGCTTCTTCTATGCAGCTTTTCGGTACCCATTTTATAGTTTTTTCGGCAAGTTTTATATTTGCATAAGAACCTGCGATATCACCCGGTCTGCGACTGCCGTTTACGGTAGTTATTTTTTCGCCCGATACATTTTCAAAAGCGGCGATAAATTCTTTGACAGTTACACCTGTTCCTGAACCGATATTTAAAGCGAGGAAATTTTTATCTCCGACTTTTTTGAAAACTTCGTCAAAATTTTCTATAGCTTTGATATTGGCGTTTGCTACATCGGCTACATGAACGTAATCTCTCATACAAGTGCCATCACGAGTTTCCCAGTCAGTACCTTTTATCTCAAAATAGCGATCGCTGCCGGTTATAACTCTTGAAAGTTTGCCTATTATATTTTTGGGACGAGGATTCGTACTGCCGCATCGTCCCTGTGGGTCTGCACCGATCGGATTGAAATATCTGAGAGCTATGCACTTCATTCCATAGGCATCACAGAAATCATGAAGGATCATTTCCGTTATATACTTTGTCCTTGCAAATGGGCTTCTTGGCTTGATAGGGGATTTTTCTGTAACCATAAAGCCTGCAACGTCATCGTATACAGCGGCAGAAGATGCAAAGATTATCTTTTTGCAGCCTACATCACATAAATCTTTGAATAACTGTATACTCTTGACAACATTCATAGAGTAATAGTCAAACGGGTTGGTCACAGATGCGGAAACAATCGAGCGTTCGGCACACTGAATGACAAATTCAATATCATCGTTTTCCCTGAAGATTTTTTCTATAACTTCTTTGTTTGAAATGTCACCCTTATAGAATAATCTGTTTTTTATATAAGCACTGCACCCGCTTACAAGTGAATCGAAAATTATCGGAGTATGACCGTTATCCTCAAGAGTATAGCATATCATACTCCCTATGTAGCCTGCTCCGCCTATAACCAATACTTTCATAATGTGTGTTCACCGTCCTTTCAATTGAAGTGTGACTTTATTCTGAATTTTAACTGCTGGCATACCTCCATTACAGCGCAATACTTATCTGTCAGTGTGATAACGTAGGACTCTTTATATTTTGGTATACCAAAACACATAGGCCACATATGCTTTGCTATGGCATCTGCCTCTATTGCATTTATATCTGTCATTTCAAGGGCATTTTTGAGGGCTTCTTTTGGGTGATAAAATGTATGACGCTCGGGAGTTTTTTCCGTTGTCCAGTCATAGTAGAATAAGTCATGAAGTAATCCGGCTCTTGCGGCAGATTTATAATCAAAATGCAAAAATTTACAAATTCTGTAGTTATAATATGCTACATTTATGCTATGCTGAAGTCTTGTAGTTGAACAATGCTGAAAATATTCCGAAAGTCTTTGGACACCTTCAAGCTCTAAAAGATCTGATATGCAATCCATAAATTCCATAGCATATAAATCATCATAGTCGTCAAGCATTATTCTTGAACCAATTACTCTATCCATTATATATTTTCTCCTTATAAAGAGTTTTTACTCTTGATAATATTATAGATAACAGCGGTAAAAAATGTGTATAAACCCTTTATCTAATAGAATAACGCAAATACTGTGACCGATATTATCCATAATGTAAAGATCAAAGGATAATTTTCTGTAAAGACTAAATTTATCAAGAAAATTATTAAAATCTTTTTCTTAATGATAACACAACTTTTTGCATATTTCAATATATTTTGTAAAAAATAAAAAGAAATATGCAGGAAGAGTATAAAAAGAAGTGAGTTATCAAAAAGAAATTCCTATTGACAAAGTATGAAATAGAATGTATAATAAAATCATACTAAAACGATAGGAGAAATAAAAAATGATACGTCAATTGCAGGAAAAAATATTGAAATTAAAGGAAGAGCGTGATTTTTATATCCTTGCGCATAGTTATCAGGCTAAAGAGATAACGGAAATAGCGGATTTTGTGGGAGATTCTTTTCAACTGAGTTTAAATGCGGCTGAATGCAATAATAAAAATATACTTATGTGCGGAGTACATTTTATGGCAGAAACGGTAAAGATGTTATCCTACGATAAGAATGTATATCTTGCAAATCAGCTTGCCGGATGCCCCATGGCTGAACAGGTAGAACCTGAAATGCTTGAATATATAAAGAAAAACCATGAGGGATATACTGTTGTTGCGTACATAAATACTACGGCGGCACTGAAAGAATTATGCGATGTTTGCGTTACATCATCAACTGCCGTAAAGATAGTACAGAGAATAGAAAACAACAACATTTTATTTATTCCCGACTGTAATCTCGGAAATTATGTGAAAGAAAACGTAAAAGGGAAAAATATAAAACTGATACAAGGCGGCTGTCCTGTTCATGCGGCGGTAACAAAAAAGGATTTGGAAAATGCAAAGGCACTTCATCCGGATGCGCTTGTGCTTGTACATCCCGAATGTGTTCCCGACGTTGTGGCGGGGGCGGATTATGTCGGTTCGACCTCGGGAATCGTGGAATTTGCAAAAAAATCCGATGCAAAGGAATTTATAATAGGTACGGAGATGAGCATAGCGGAGCATTTACAATATGCCTGTCCCGAAAAGGATTTTTATATACTGTCAAAGAAAATATTATGTCCGAATATGAAACTTACAACACTTGTAGATGTATATAAAGCAATAGACGGAAGAGGGGGAAAGGAGATAAAACTCGATAAGGATAAGGCGGAAAGAGCAAAGAAGTGTATAGACGAAATGATAAGACTTGGAAAATAAGCCTTAAAGGAGAGATGATAAGAAATGAAGTTTTCTCAAAAATCAAGATATGCTATAAAGGCATTGATCGATATTGCGATAAACGGAAAAGATGGGAAAGTTACGGTATATAGCATAGCGGAGCGAAACGGGATATCCGTTAAATTTTTGGAGCAGATACTTGCTATGCTGAGAAAATCCGGAATAGTCAAGAGTGTTCACGGAACAAAAGGCGGATATTTTCTTAATAAACGACCGTCTGAAATAACGGTTGCGGAAGTTCTCTATGCGGTAGAGGGGGATTTTACGATAAGCGGGGAGAATATGCCAAACGACAGCTCTTTAAGCAGTATATCGGGGATAGTTCAGAAAAATCTTATAGACAGATTGAATAAAAGTATAAAAAACATCACAGAGGATATCACTATCGAAGAACTTGAAAAAGAGTACACAAAGTATATATATGAAGAAAATGTCATGTATTATATATGATATTATTGGAGCATAAAATAAAGAGGTGACTGCAATGAAAATTAATACCGAAAATTTATTCAGGGATACAGAATACAAAAACGGCGAAACATTACCGTATTCGGAGGCTATAAGTATTACAAGCGGAAAAGATACTTTATACGGATATATACTTGTACCCGGTGGAAATTATGTAGAAAGCAGACCTTGTGTTATTATGTTCCACGGGTTTCCCGGATATACAAATAATAACGATATTGAGCAGGCACTCAGAAGATGCGGTTGTGTCGTTATCCACGTTAATCACAGAGGAGCATGGGGCAGTGGAGGAAGTTATACATTTTCGGGACTTACGGAAGATGCTCACGCAATAACAGACTGGAGCGTATCAGATGAAACGGTAAGAAAATATAATATAGATACCGAAAATATTATTCTTATAGGACATAGTATGGGTGGAATGACCGTTATAAATACTCTGAGATACGATGAGAGAGTGAAAGCCGCAGCGGCGATAACGCCTTATGATCTTGCTTATTGGTTTGAAAATGGAGAGGAAGAACTGAAAGAACTGATAAGAACGGAAGGTGCCTGTCTGAAATATGAAAGTAATGAGGCAATATTTGAAAATGCAAGAAGAAATTACAGAAATTTAAGTCTTGAAAACTCTTATGATGAACTGAAAAATAAAAATCTTCTTCTGATAGGGGCAGAATATGATACGACGGCGCCGATAGAAAAAATGATCCTGCCTCTTTGGAACAGGCTTAAAACAAGCAACGAAAAAGGAAAAAGAGAACTTGTTATATTTAAAACAGATCATACATTATGCTCAAAGAGAGTGGAGCTGACAAAAAAGCTTGGAAAGTGGATGGCTGATCTGATTTAATTTTTGAAATATAAGTTTTTTGTGTTGACAAATTTTTTGAGTAAAATTATAATAGTAATATAAGAAAGTATGTTTTCGTTTTTATTACTTGGAAGAATGAATCCGATGTATAAAATTATTTCAGAAAATTTGGGGTGAAACTTATGCCGAAACGCAGCAAAATACTTATTGTTGATGATATGGAAATAAACAGAACTCTCCTTGCTGAAGTTTTCTATGAAGAGTTTGAGATCATAGAGGCTGAAAACGGTAAAGTCGCTCTTGACATGATATCACGATATTATGAGTCGATATCTGCGGTATTTCTTGATGTGGTGATGCCTGTAATGGACGGCATAACAGTACTTAAAGAACTTAACAGTACAAATCTTATAAACAAATTTCCGATAATACTGATAACCAGTGACGATTCGCCTGAAACTCAGAAAAAATGCTATGAACTTTCTGTTTCGGATATTATTTATAAGCCGTATGTTCCGCTTATCATCAAGACAAGAGTTCATAATCTTATAGAACTGTATTCATATAAAAATAAGCTTGAAGATAATATAGCGATGCAAAAGAAAAAAATGGAAGACCTTATAGAAACGCAGGCAAGGAATTTCAGTGAGCTTCTTAAAATACAACAGGACGAGATAAGAGCAAGGGCAAGACTTTTCAGAGAGTATAATAACATAATAGTAAAAATACTAAGTACAGTCATTGAATTCAGAAATCTCGAATCATTTTCGCATATACATAAAATACAGCATTTTACAAATATTATATTGCTTACA
>JAFUUG010000375.1 GCA_017483905.1 Bacillota bacterium | reverse complement strand
CAGCGTTCATCCTGAGCCAGGATCAAACTCTCGTTAAAAAATTCTGCTCAGTATTTACTGACTTTACTTTTTTCAATTCCATTTAAGGAATCTCTGGGATTGTTTTGTAAGTTTACTCGATTATTCGATTTTCAATGTTCGATTTCTTTCGCCGCTGTTTTTTCAGCGACTTGATTAGTTTACCATATCTTTTCATCTTTGTCAAGAACTTTTTTTATTTTTTCAAATATTTTTCTCAAGATGAATTTTTCAAATATCTTTTTATGGCTTCTGCCGTCATTTTCTTTCCGTTTTCCGTGACAGCTTTAATATAATAACAGAATAGATCGTCTTTGTCAATACCTTTTTTTAATTTTTTTATAATTTTCAAAACAAAAATACCCTTGTCCGTTCACACATCACAGACAAGGGGTCATATCTCATCAATACTTAATATTATCTTCCTCGTCGGAAACTTCGTCCTCAGGCAGGTTATCTTTTCTTCTCGTATACTTTTTAAGTGCTTTTGCAACAGTTATCATCATATCGAGTTCATTTTCATCACAGCTGTTCATGATCGTACTCACAGTATTTTTCTTATTTTCAATAGCCTCTTCCTCTTCTTCATTTACAGCATCCGCTTTCTCCTGAGTAGAAAGAGTTGTTCTTATAAGCTGATCGAGCGTTATTTCAAAGAAATCGGCTATACGACAGAGATTGGCAACGCTTGTACCTCTGTAGCCACGTTCGATAAGCCCCAAAAATCCCGAACCAATACCTATGCAATTAGATAATTCCTCTATCGTCAACCCTCTCTTGTGTCTTTCATACCTTATGTTTGAGCCAATTATTTCATTATAGTTCATTTTGATTAAGCCTCCTTTATCTTTCCGCATAAACTTTGATATAATATTGCTCCGATCGTCAATGCAGCCGACCATCTGAGGTCAGTTTCGTTCCAAATAATGCTCATACTTGATCTCTTCAAGTATTTCAGCTTTTTCAAGTACTGTGTTTTCCATATCTTTTTTATATCGTTCTATCCTCTCCGATATTTCTTTATCGAAACTCCCGAGTATCTGAGCCGCAAGCAGTCCGGCATTCTTTGCTCCGTTTATCGCCACCGTTGCGACCGGTATCCCCGGCGGCATCTGTACGATGGAATAAAGCGAATCGACTCCGCTCAGTGCTTTCGTCTTTACAGGTACGCCTATCACAGGCAAAGTCGTAAGTGCGGCCGTCATTCCCGGAAGATGTGCCGCTCCTCCCGCTCCTGCGATTATTACGTTTATACCTCTCTCCTTAGCCGTCTTTGCATATTCATACATTCTCTCGGGTGTACGGTGAGCCGATACTATCGTAAGTTCGTACTCTATATCCAGAGCATCGAGCACCTTTGCAGCCTCGCTCATAACGGGAAGATCCGAATCGCTGCCCATTATAATTCCAACTTTCATTAAAAATTGCCTCCTTAATGATTTTGTTTCCGAGGTGAATATCACAGGCTTATTATTTTAATGCAGTCAAAGGCTTTTTCGGCATTTTCGGCAGCTTTTTCCACCGTATCCGCCGTCACTGTAATGTGTCCCATCTTCCTTTTCGGCTTCGTCACCTCTTTGCCGTAAATGTGGACGATACAGCCTTCGACATTCAACGCATCATAAATACCCTTGACATAAGTTTCCCCCTCATAGCCGTCTTTTCCCAGAAGGTTTATCATTACCGTCGGTCTGATAAGCTCCGTCGAACCGAGAGGAAGAGCCGTTATCGCTCTTATGTGATTTTCAAATTGGCTCGTCACGCAGCCCTCTATCGTGTAGTGACCCGAATTATGAGGTCTCGGTGCCACTTCATTTATAAGAACTTCTCCTCTTTCCGTCACGAACATTTCCACGCAGAACATACCTATCCCGTCAAAAATATCCATAACTTTTTTTGCTATCCTCATGGCATTTTCGGCAGCCTGCTGCGATATTGCCGCAGGAACGACCGTTTCAAAAAGTATACTGTCCTTATGTCTGTTATCTCCGACGGGATACACGACCGTATCCCCGTTAAGCCCCCTGCACGCAAGCACAGATGTTTCCATAATAAAAGGAACAAATCTTTCCGCCATCAGCGGTATACTTCCGCTTCCGAGAGATAAATATGCACCTTTCACATCTTCCCTTTTTGAAACGAGAGCATTTCCCTTTCCGTCGTATCCCCCCGTACACGTTTTTAATATAAAAGGATAACCGAACTTATCCCCCACATTATAAATGTCCTCAAGAGATCCAACGCCTGCAAATTCCGGAACAGGCAGTCCACCCGAAGCAAGAGCTTTTTTCTGAGAAAGCTTGTTCTGAATGACCTCAAGACTTTTTGGCGACGGATACACCTTATAGCCTTTTTTGCAAAGAGAATACAAAGCCTCGCAGCTTATATGCTCAAATTCGTATGTAATAACATCTGTTTTTTCGGCAAGCTTTTCTATTGCCGCCGCATCGTCAAAATCAGCCACGATATGTTCATCGCTTATACTGTGCGACGGACATTTCGGTGACGGATCGAGGGTGACAACATAAAAGCCGAGCTTCTTTGCCTCAAGGATCATCATTTTACCAAGTTGTCCCCCGCCTATAATGCCTATCCTTTCGGCAAGATAATTTTTTTCCAAGATAATGCACCTCATTTTGAGTAAAACTTGCAGCAACGCCCTATCCGTTTCTGCCAAGGCAATTCTGTAAAAGCCGATCATTATTTTTAGTTGTTTTAAGTCGGGGTTTCGGAAATGCCTGTTTTTATTTTACCACACTCTGTTATGAATTGGCAATATAAAATTAATAAAAAAATTTTTAATGTAAATTTTCTTAAGGATTTTTGTTTCCTATTTCATAACAGTCCCTTAATATAAATTTAATTTTTTTATTATGCGTTTTACTATTGACAAAAAATCAGAAAAAAAGGATAATAAAAAGAAGTTGTGAAATAATTATAATATATTTATAAGAAATGGAGATATTTAATATGAAAAAGAAATTAGCTTTATTGGTTACCGCAATGATGATGTTATCCGCCGCAGGCTGCTCAAACAGCGGCACAGACACTTCAGGTACAGACACGACACAAGAAGAAACAAGTGAAACTGCCGAACTTGATGCACAATCCGACGGAGCGGAAAATAATGAAACGGAAACCAAGGAAGGTGAAGAAGAAAAACAGCAGTTTTCCATCGATATGACAAACGACGGCAAATATCCTCAGCTTGAAGATCCTCAGCCCGGAGATAAGATCGCTTCCATAAACACAAGTATGGGTACTGTAAAGGTACGTTTCTTTCCTCAGTATGCTCCAAAGGCAGTTGAAAATTTCATGACCCATGCAGACGAAGGCTATTATAACGGAGTGACATTCCACAGGGTAATAAAAGATTTCATGATACAGGGCGGCGATCCCGAGGGAACGGGACGAGGCGGCGAGAGCATATGGGGAAAAGAGTTTGAAAATGAAGTAACTCCGTCCCTCAGAAGTTTCCGGGGTGCTCTTTGTATGGCAAATGCAGGTCCCGACACAAACGGAAGCCAGTTCTATATAGTTCAGAGCAAGACAGCTCCGGGTATTGAGGATATGGAGGCATTTGCAAAAGATGATACCGTTGTTGGCTATGATGTAAACGGCAAGGAAGTAAAAAGCTCCGACTTCTTCCCACAGGAAGTTATAGATAAATATAAAGAGCTTGGCGGCTATCCATCTCTTGATTATGGCTACACTATTTTCGGACAGGTATACGAGGGCATGGACGTTGTAGATGCTATAGCCGCAGTTGAAACGGATTCAAGCGACAAGCCTCTGACAGATGTAACAATAGAGAGTATCTATACAGGTACTTACGAGGGTTGACATTTTCCGTAAATTTTACCGAAAAATAAGTTTGTTATTATATCGGATCGGTGGTATAATTATAGTGACTGTAAAGAAATTATGTTTCGGTACTTTTTTATGCAAGATTATTTTTTATAGTAAACGACATTAAAAAATGTCGTTTACTATAACCCTACGGGGTATGCACACGGCTGCGTACAAGGTAGTTAGCCGCTTTGCGGCACGCAGCCGGCACGAGTAAACGAGCAAAAGTATAAATACTTTTGTCGTTTACTATAATTATTCATTACAGGCTTGCAAGTGCCTATGAGGCACGCAGACAAGACTGCAAAAATTTACGGAAAACACGGGTTTTCAGTAAAGGAGTGTGAAAAAAATTATTTTTTCACATTCAAAACGCTCAATGTAACAATACAGGGAGGTTTACAGTAACAATGAAAAAATTAGCAGCCTTTCTTCTATCCGTTTCCATTGCCGTGGGAAGTGCAGTTCCCGCTTTTTCCCTGACGGATACAAAGATATATACCGACCCCGTCAGAAATATTTTTCTCGGAAAAGACAACGCAAAAAGTTTTATAAATAATCTTAAATTCAGAGATATAGACAGCGGCTACTGGGCAAATGAAGCCATAGTGCGTGCAGGCGCTCTGGATATGGTAAAGGGATATAATAATTATTATCAGCCCTCTGCCGTTGTGACCAATCAGGAAGCCCTTGCTTTCATTCTTCGTGTAATGGGTCTTGAACAAGTGGCGCAGGCAAGAGGTGTTGAACTGCAAGGTCGTTTAGGTGATAACACCGTTGTTCCCGTATGGGCGCTCGGCTATCTTGCAACGGCACAGGAAAACAATCTTATAACGGAAGCTCAGTATAACAGTGCGATGGCAGAAAACAGAGAAAACATAGATCCTCGGGACAGATTTTTCGGCGATGAACCCGCAACCAGAGAACAAGTCGCAACATGGCTCGTTCAGGCTGTCAATTTCGTTAGTGCCGATACTCTCGTTCAGGGCGAACAGCAGAAAATATATTCATTTTCCGACTGGAAAAGCATAACCGCCGCCCATGCTCCGGGAGTTGAGATATGTACTCAGAATAATATAATGAAAGGTCTTGAAGACGGAAGATTCAATCCTCAGGGCGGTCTTACAAGAGCCGAAATGGCTCAGATACTCAGTAACCTCGATTCAAAATATTATTCCGCCGCCAGGATAGAGAGAAGATACGGAACTATCGGCGGCATAAGAGATGTGGAAAGTAAACAGACAGGAACGAACAACCGATACAGAAATATATATGTGCGTGCAAACGACGGAAAAATAGATGTACTCCAGTACAGAATAGAAACAAGCAATTCTCCTCAGGCGGAAAACAGAGATTGTGTCGTATATAAAAACGGTGCCGTTCTCGGACTTCCCTCTCTCAAAGAGGGCGATGAGATAGAATATCTCATAAAATATACCGAAAGCCCCGACCTTGCCGAAGATGCCGACAAGGAAGCCATGAACGAATATACCGGCGAGATAAAACTCGGAGAGGCGGTATATGTAAAATATAACGGCGGTCTTGATATAACCACCGTAAACGGAACTCTCGAAGCTATGGACTATGAAAATGGTCAGATACATATAATGTCAACGAAAAACGACAGAGAAATATATTATCTTGCCGAAGGTCTTTACGGTGACGAAAATGCGGCAGGCGGAAAGAAAAGCACCGATAACAGCGGAAAATATCTCATATTCAGCGAAAACAAACTCTATGACGATAAACGCTATGACAAAGACCTCCCTTACGGCAGCAGCGTAAAACTCACTCTCAATAATAATATCGTCTCCGAGGTAACTTATGTGGGCGATCCCGTCATTATAAACGAACTGCGCGGCATCGTAACGGAAAACAATTCCTCCCTCGGTTATCTCACCGTCATTGACAACAAAGGAAACGAAGTAACAAAGAACTATTACGAAAACGACATAAAAGTCGAAAAACAGCAGTATTACGATTCGGACGATGAAATAGGCTACATAGATCAGGTATTCCCTAATTTCAAATACGATCCGAGAGATACCTCCATAACGGAAGTTGAGCCGGGCGACATAGTATTTATCAGATGTTATAAGGATGACCCCGATGCCATAGAAAGCATTTCGGCATCTACGAATTACGTTATGAAATACGGAAAACTCCAGCGATTTGCCCCTAACGGAAAAACTTCCGAAATGACTGTCAGGTATGAAAACGGTGCGGTGGGATATTTCGATGTACCCGATTCCATTTTTATATCAAAAGCAGGAAAACCCGCCGACCCTGCCGATGTCCAGTCGGGTGACTGGGTAAGAATACTTGTAAATCAGGCTATAATTCAGCCGGGCTATATGATCGAATCCGTAAAGGAGATAAGCGTTGAAAACAGCGGTCACGACATAAGCAGTATTATAAAAGGCACTCTCGGTGCGATAAATCTTCTCCAGAAAGAAATATCCGTGCAGAATGCCTATAAACTCACAAATATCGGCTGGAGCGATTACAGCGAGATCAAAAATTTAAGTGTCGATAATAACGACATAGAATATTACTATAACGGAAACAGAGTATCTCTCGATTATATCAGCAGATATTTAAAACACAGCGACAACGAAGTTTATGTTGCCATGGAAAATAATTTTGCAGGCGAGAGAGTAAGCCGTATCACATTTGCAGGCGGCAGAGATGAACTTTTATCTCCGGATACCGTCACAAATGCAGACGGACTCGGAAATTTCAGCATAATAAACAACGATAATATCGCCACCGATCTCGGCACTATCGTAAGACGGCATGGCAGACTTGTTTCGGGCTATGACATAATGACCTCCGATTTTGCAAGAGTATCTTTAAACGGCGGAAATTATGCGGCAGTAGTTGATATATACGATGAACCGAGTGTAAGTCAGCTTATGGTATCGAGAGGACGAATTTTAAGCGTAGATGAGGGCAACAGCTTCACAGTAAAATCCATGAGTATCCTCAATAATATGAAATGGGTATATTCCCCTATCGAAAGAGAATACACCATAGATAATTCCACCGTATTCATGGACGAAAGCGGCGTAGTGAGCATAGATAAATTTATAGACTACACAAGCGACAGTGTTGTAAATAAAGTATATACCATAATATCAGACGGCAGCAAAGCCCTTTATGTTCTGCAAGTCCCTTATACAAAATACGGTGTAAGAGGTACGGTATACAGTATTGCGGAAAATACCGTCAATCTCAAAGACGGCACATATTATGATAACGATACAGGTATGTGGGGAACTGTAAGTGCGGAAGATAACGGAATAAGCATAACAACGACTCCGGCATATGTCGTTATAAAGAATAATAAAGTCGGCAGCCTTGAAGTCCTTGAGGAGGGCGATGTTGTAAAAGTCATGGTCAACGAACTTCCCGAAAAGATAAACGGAAGTATGTCCCTCACGGGATATGTACTTTTTGTCGAAAGCCAGAAATAGCCATAAATCACCAAAACTACAGAAAGGAGAAAAGGCTTATATGAAAAAATTGTTTAAGAGTATGCTCATAGGTATTGCAGCAGCTTTCATACTTTCATTCCCCGCTTATGCACAGCTTGGCGATTCCGCCTTTTTCGGAGGTATATCCGAGGGCAGACGTCTTGATAAAACGACACAGCTAAAGATAAACGAAACCAAGAACAAAAAGCAGGAAGAGTACAAAGCCCCATATAAAGAACTTATCTTCTTAACGGGCAGACCTATCGAATATAACGGTCTTATCACAAAAAACAGCAAAGAAAAGATCGACATATACGATAAAACCGCAAAAAAAGCAGATGAATACAAGCTCGATTATAAGTTTGAAATCAGTGCGACAACTCCGCAGGACGTTTCCGTAAACAGAACCATCAAATACAAAGTCAAATACCGCATAGAAGACAAACAGATAATAAAAGACTTTGAAACAGATGACTGGGACGAAACAATAAACGCAGGCGGTGTCACTTTCACCCTTGACGAAGACCAGTCCTATTCCAATGTTTCCGTAATAGAGGACTATACTCCGGGCGTTACATACTATAAGGGCAATTTATCCCACCGTGCCGTATACACAGGACAGGACGGCAATACAACTCTTGAAATGAGCGGCACATTTTACGGCTATACCTGTGCATATTCCACCACCGAAACATTCAGGATAGACTGTACCGTTTCAAACGGAAACTGGCAGATGCAGTACCAGCTGCGCCCGAGTGTATCCGTAGCAAAAAATCTTCAGTATACGGAAAACGAACCGACCTCTATCAGCTTTGAGGGAAATTATCAGGACATAATGCAGAATAAAAGCGGACTTAGCTACAATATCTATGTAAAGCCTCCTATATCCTATGATATAGCGGATACGAGAACCGTTTTTATAGACACTTTCAACGATTTCGAGCAGCTTCCTGCCATAGATACGGGCTATGTAAAAGGGCACTTTGCCGAATATGACATAAAGAGAATGTACGCTATGCAGATATTGACTGAAGATCCGAAATTTTATCAGCCCGATCAGGCTATCACAAGAGGACAGTTCGTCGAAATGCTGGTAAGAGCAATAAAACTTCCTGTAGAAAACACGCAGACAAAGAGTAAAAGCAAAAAAGCAGCCGTAAATCTTGTATTTCCCGATGTTCTGCCCGAGCGTGATGATTACAAATATATTATGGCAGCCTACAGATCGGATCTTGCTGTAGGTCGGTCAAACGGTCATTTCTACATAGATTCTCCTATAGAGAGGCAGGAGGCTATCGTAATACTTTTGCGAACTCTCGGTCTTGAAACTCTCGGTCTTGAGCCTACTTCCATGACAGCCTTTACCGATAACAGCAAGATAGCAAGCTGGGCAAAAAAAGAAGTCTATGCCGCAAATAAACTCGGTATAGTCGCAGGCGATGAAGACGGAAATTTCAGACCGACAGACTTTGTTTCAAAAGCCGAAGCCGCCGCTCTTGTAAACAGACTCAATCAGTATATGAGAGAGGATCTACAGACAGACTACACAGAAAATATAGTTAATTACGCAGATTAAGGAGATAGTATAATTATGAAAAGATTTATAAGCATTGTTCTTGGTATAGCCATATCTGTAAACACGTTATTCACCTGTCTTGCAGATAACGGCACGCCGGATGATACCGCCGTTTCGCAGGAATCGGAGCTTTCCGATGAAGCCACCGCAAAAGATGCAGGCGAATATGTCGGTCGTGTGCTCGAATACATATATTCAAACTATATGGGCGGAGATATTGACATTGAAACACTTGTGCAGGGTGCTGTCAGAGGAATGACAGATGAACTTGACGCTTATTCCGAATTTTTTACGCCCGAAGAATATTACGGTTTTTATAAAGAAACCGTTTCAAACGAATCCTATATGATAGGCGTAAAATACGTTTCCGATGATGACGGTTATGCCTATGTGATCGATGTGCTGAAAGATACATCAGCGGAAAAGGCAAAAATAAAAGCAGGCGACACCATAAAAAAAATAAATGATAACGATATCAAAGATAAAAACCTTGTTGATATTGTAAACGAACTTACTTTAAAAGGAAAATATGATATAAAACTCGGTATAGAACGTGACGGCGAGGAATTTGATGTAACCGTAAACCTTGAACCTGTAGAGAAAAAAAGCGTCACTTCCCTTGATTTGAAAAAATATGTAAACGGAAAAGTCGATAACGATATAGCCTTTATAAGGATCGACGGTTTTATTCTTGATACAAACAAGGAATTTAAAGCTGTAATGGACGAGGAACTAAAAAAAGGAAAGAAAAAACTTATTCTCGATCTTCGCAGCAACGGCGGCGGTATAATGGAGGAAGCCGAACTTATATGTGATTATCTTATAAAAGGCGAGATTGCAACATTAAAGTCAAAAAACGGTGAAATAAAAGTGTCTTCCGAGCTTGAGGGTGAACCTCCTTTTGAAAAGATCGTTATCCTCACCGACTGTATTACAGCCTCCGCTGCCGAACTTCTCACAATGTCACTTAAAGAAAACGCAGCCGTCACAGTCGGTCAAAAGACTTACGGAAAAGGCGTTGCTCAGGAAGTTGTGCCTATTGCAGATGTTGGTTTTCTGAAAATGACCGTACAGGAATATTTCTCAAAGACAAACAAAAAAATAAATACTATCGGCATAGAACCCGATTACGCTGTAAATATACCAAACTATATCATCGATCTCGAGAGTATAGATACAGACAGTGAAGAACTCATAGCTGTCCTTAAATATCTCGGCTATGACTGCAATAATGAAGATGCCGTTACAGATGCCTTAAAAGATATACAGAACAAGTATTCCTTAAAAGAAACAGGTATTACGGACGAACTTACAATATCGGCTGTCAATACCGAATTAAGCTACAAGGTAAACAGCGAAAACAAAATAGTGAAAAAAGCATACGAAGTTATAAAAGATATGTAAAAAGAGGTGTATAATGTTGCAGACAAAATATATATTCGTAACGGGCGGTGTTGTATCGGGACTCGGAAAGGGTATCACGGCAGCATCTCTCGGAAGACTTTTAAAAGCAAGAGGCTATAAGGTAACTATACAGAAATTTGACCCGTATATCAATATCGACCCCGGTACGATGAGTCCATATCAGCATGGAGAAGTATTCGTTACGGAAGACGGAGCGGAAACAGACCTCGATCTCGGTCATTACGAAAGATTCGTAGATGAAAACCTCACCGTAAACAACAATGTAACGACAGGTAAAATTTACTGGTCGGTACTGAACAAAGAGAGAAAGGGAGAATACCTCGGCGGCACGGTACAGGTAATACCGCATATCACAAACGCAATAAAAGACAGAGTATACAGAGCGGGAAAATCAACTCAGTCCGACATCGTCATCACAGAGATCGGCGGTACGGTCGGCGACATCGAAAGCGAACCTTTTATCGAAGCTATACGACAGGTATCGAGAGATGTGGGAAAGGAAAATGTTATCTATATCCATGTTACTCTTATACCATACCTTGCAAAATCAGGCGAAATGAAAACAAAACCTACACAACATTCCGTCAAGCAGCTTTTATCTATCGGTATACAGCCCGATATAATCGTATGCAGAACGGAACATACGATTAGTGAAGAAGCAAAAGCGAAACTTGCGCTTTTCTGCGGTGTCGAAAAAGACTGCGTAATAGAGAATATCGACTGTGACAGCCTTTATGAGATACCTCTCTTGATGGAAAAGGAAAAGCTCGCCGAGATAGCCTGCCGAAAACTAAATATAGAAAATAAAACTCCCGATCTTGACGATTGGTGCAAGGTAGTTGAAATGCAGAAGAATCTCAGCGGAAAAGTCGAGATAGCCTTAGTTGGAAAATATGTGGAGCTTCACGATGCTTATATCTCTATCGTTGAATCTCTCAAACATTCGGGGATACATAACGGAGTAGACATTTTCATTCGCTGGGTAAACAGTGAAGAGATCGAAAAAGAAGATATAAGTGCCGCCCTTGACGGTGTAAACGGTATCCTTATTCCGGGAGCATTCGGCGGCAGAGGCATAGAGGGCAAAATTGAAGCCATAAAATACGCAAGAGAAAACAAGATACCGCTTTTCGGCATATGTATGGGTATGCAGTGTGTCGTTATCGAATATGCAAGAAATGTTATCGGCTATACAGATGCAAATTCATCGGAGATAGACCCGGAATGTGAACACGCAGTAATAGACCTTATGCCGGAGCAGAAAGATATAGATGAACTCGGCGGCACTATGCGTCTTGGGGCTTATCCTTGTAAGCTTGCGGAAAACACTCACTCCTCACAGCTTTACGGTGAACCTATAATCTATGAAAGACACAGACACAGATATGAATTCAATAACGCTTTCAGAAATCAGATGACAAAGGGCGGTCTTATTATCGCAGGACTTTCCCCTAATGAAAAGCTTGTTGAAATAGTTGAACTTCCGAAAGAAATACACCCTTGGTTCGTAGCGGTGCAGTTCCATCCCGAATTCAAATCCAGACCAAACAGACCGCACCCTCTTTTCATGGGCTTTATAAAGGCAGCCATAGAAAACAAAGGAGGTAACTGAATATGAATGAAGATCAATTTAACGGAAATAATATGAATAATACATATCAGCCGCAGCAATCTTACGATCAGACCGGCTATCAGCAGTCACAACAGGGTTATCAACAGCAGCCGCAGCAAAGTTATCAACAACAGCCCTACGACCAGAGCGGCTATCAGCAAAGTTATCAACAGTATCAACAAGGTTATCAACAACCATATCAACCGCAGAGTTATCAGCAGCCTCAGCCGAACATATATGTAAATATTCAGCAGCCGAATCCTTCTTATTACCAAAGCGATTCGGACATAAGCGAGATCACCACCATGGGCGATTGGTTTCTCACTTTTCTTATCCTCTGTATACCGTTTGTAAATATCGTAATGATATTCGTGTATGCTTTCGGAGATACAAATAAAAAGAGTAAAGCCAATTACTTTAAAGCGTATCTGATTTTTATGGTAATATATTTTATATTTATCCTTGTCCTCTACCTCGGTATGTTCTTCCTTGGCATGGCAGGTGCAGTTATGACAAACGGCGGTTATTAAATATGAAAGAGGTGTAAATAATGATAAATGAATACAACGAAAATACAGAACCTACGGTATCGGTCAAAGAATGGCTTATAACATTTCTCATAATGATGATACCGGTAGTTAATATCGTAATGCTTTTCATATGGGCATTCGGAGCCGGTACAGCTCCAACAAAAGCAAATTTATTCAAAGTATCGCTTATCTTCGCAGCGATCATAATTGCACTCTATGTACTGTTTTTTATCCTTATAATGCTTATGGGCGGTCTTGCAAGTATGGGCAACTACTAAATTTTACGTCAGGGAGGCGGTATATATGCTTTACGATACACAGGAAACCCCCGAGAGGGTCGTTTTGATAGGAATAGACGAAGATGACGGAAGCGATACAAATGCCTTTCTTGACGAACTTGAAGAGCTTATACAGACTGCCGGCGGTGTCGTTATCGGCAGAATGATACAGCGGCGTGAGGGTATGCACAGAGCCCATTATTTCGGCAAGGGCAAACTTGAAGAGTTAAAAGCCTATGCAGACGAGCTCGGTGCGGAGAGCATAGTGTGTGATGATGAACTTACCGCAAGCCAGATAAGGAATATGAGCAGTATCCTTGATCTGAAAGTAATGGACAGAACTCTCGTTATCCTTGACATATTTGCAGCCAGAGCAAGTTCGGCAGAGGGTAAAGTACAGGTCGAACTTGCCCAGCTTAAATACAAGATGTCGCATCTTACAGGACACGGCAAAGAGCTTTCAAGGCTCGGCGGCGGTATCGGCACAAGAGGACCGGGTGAAAAGAAACTTGAAACCGACAGACGAAGAATAGCCGATAAAATATCCGAGCTTAACTCACAGCTTAAAGAAATAGAAAAACGACGTGAAGTATTAAGAGAAAAACGCATCAAAAACGGTATACCCATAGTCGCCCTTATCGGCTATACGAATGCAGGCAAATCCACAATGATGAATACCCTGACAAATGCAGGCGTTCTTGCGGAGGATAAACTTTTTGCCACTCTTGATACCACTACCAGACAGATAGAAACCGAATCAGGCAGCAAATACCTTTTCACCGATACAGTCGGCTTTATACAGAAACTTCCTCATAATCTCATAAAGGCATTCAAGGCTACTCTTGAAGAATCGAAATACGCAGATATCCTTCTTCACATCGTAGATGCCTCAAATGATATGCGTGAAGTGCAGATGCAGACGGTATACGAAACTCTCAGAGAGCTTGGCTGCCTTGATAAGCCCGTGATCACAGTTTTCAATAAAACCGATAAAGACTGTGAACTCCCTTTTCCGACAGATAAATATGCCGTCAAATGTATAAAAGCCTCGGCAAAGAAAAATGTCGGCATAGATAAACTTCTTTCGGAAGTCGAAGAAATAGTCAAGAGCTTCAAAACCCCCCTCAAACTTCTTATTCCTTACGCAAACGCAGGAGAATTAAGCTCAATTTACGGCAAATGCGAAATAATAGTCAGAGAAGACAGAGAAGACGGAACTTACCTTGAACTGTACGCCGATGAAGAAACGGAGAACCGCTTCCGAAAATATACTCTCTGAAAAAAACAGGTGTGAAATTTTCACGCCTGTTTTTAATATACCCCCTATAACAAAACCGGCATCTATCAATAATAACCTTGACAAACAGCCCTCTCCGTACTAAAATAAAATCAGAAAGAATGTATTTTTTATATATAACAAACAAAAAGAACAAATATTATCTTATATCGGGGAGGTGCATACGTTGTCCGACAATCCGCTTGAAAATCTCAATTTGACGAATAACTTTATGTTTGTCAAAACATTTTCACAGGCTGATATTTTTGAACAAACAACAACTCTTTTATTAGGCGAGAAAGTAACTGTACCTGACAAAAATTTGGTAGAATACGAAAAAATAAGCGAAATAAAATACACAAAAAAAGGTGTACGCTATGATGTGAAGCTCGGAAACAGTGATAAACTCGTAGATATGGAAATGGAAAGAATATTGAGGACCGATGATCCTCTTGATAAGAGAGCAAGTTTATATTCCGCACATATGATCGTAAACTCTCTCGAAAAAGGTCAGCATTATAAAGATAAAAAAGATACGCATACTATATTTATGTGTGATTTTAAGCCGTTTGAAGTCGATTCATACAAATATGATGCCAAATATGTATGCAAGACATCGGACAAAGGTATTTATGTACCATACGACACCGGAGATCATCATTATTTTTTCAATATGACATACGATAAAGATGATATCCCGAAAGAATTGAAAGAACTTTTCGTATATATAAAAGATACACAGGAAAGGAATGTTCCCGAAAATTCAGCACTGATAAATAAAATAAGCGAACGTGTAAAATTTATAAGAAATTCGGAGTCTATAAAGGAGGAATACAATATGTTGAATTTATATGAAAATGAAATATATGCAGATGCTCTCTCAAAAGGCGAACAACTCGGCGAAGCAAAAGGTATACTACTCGGTGAAGCAAAAGGCAAACTTGAAGGCAAACTTTTTACTTTGATCTCCCTTGTAAGAGATGGAATAATAGAATCCTCTGTAGCAGCCAAAAGATTAAACATCTCCGAAGAAAATTTCCTTTCAAAAATGAAAGAAGCGGAAACGACAATACAATCATAACCGACTTCAAAGGCTATCCATAAAACGATAGCCTTTTTTCACCCTGTTAATGCTTCAAGCCCATACTCAAACAGCACTATATTAATTTTGATCACGTTGTACTCCTTTCGGCTGATAAAATATTTTACGATCAGATCCGTCTGTGAGATAGGAGATAATGCGTACCCCGCAATACCGAGAAAATCCACCGTTTCATCAAGATTAAGCCGCAATCCCACCGCAAGAGCAAGTATTTTTTCCTTTGACGGCTTGACCTTTCCGTTGAGCAGCTTTGAAAAATACTGTTTTGAAATATTTGCAGCCGCATAAACTTCCGAATTTTTTAATCCTTTTTTGTTTATAAGTTTCTGTAAATGCTTTTCAAAGGAATCGGTATATATCTCTTTCAGAGCATCGTCCAGAGAATCCATAGATGCTCCTTCTTCAAAAGCCTCATCCGATTCTACGGACATTTTTTTTCGGGACACAAATGTACTTTCTTTGTCAAAAGCTGCAAGACCCGAAGCGATCTTCCCCAATAATCCGGGGATCATACCGTTTCTGTGCTGTATTTTATATTCTCTTGTACTTATGGGAGTTATCGGAAATGTATTATAAATAAGCGTGTTTATATCTTCTTCCACTTCTTCCGAGAGTTTTATATTTTCTGTTTCGGACAGTGCAAGAAATATCTCAATATCATATTTTTTCAGAAATTCCGTAAAAACATCGGCTGCTATTTCCGACGAAAACCCTTTTTGAGCATCACTCTTTTCGGGAATAAGAGGAAAAGCTATGGATCCACAGTGATTATCGCAGGCAAGATGCAGCGATTTGTCATATACTTTTCTTATAAGTTCTTCTCCGCTGTCTTTCGGTAAATATGTATTTATTATGTATTTCTGCTTTATTCCATCTACAGGTGTGATCGACGTATATCCCGGAGCAAAACCCATATCTCTTGTACCGGGATATATAATATTTACAATAGCGTCTGCTTTTGTTTTATCTATATTGCATCTTACTATATTAAATGACATAAGTATTTTCTCCCCCTGTCAGATATTTACCGTATATACACAACAGCCGTTTTTTGTGATGCTCTCCATATTTTCATTTTACCGGGTGCGCCGACTGCACACCGCACAAGATGTGGCGGCACAAGCATTTATTAATGACGTTTTGTATAATTATAGCACAGATATTCCTTTTTATCAAGCAAACGAAAAATAAAGCAGTAATTTCATCATTCAAGTGCAGATAAAAAGACCGAAAAAATTAACGGAAAACTCAAGTTTTCCGTTAATCAGGAAATAAAAAATTATAGTAAACGACATTAAAAAATGTCGTTTACTATAACCCTACGGGGTATGCACACGGCTGCGTACAAGGTAGTTAGCCGCTTTGCGGCACGCAGCCGGCGCGAGTAAACGAGCAAAAGTATAAATACTTTTGTCGTTT
>JAFUUG010000374.1 GCA_017483905.1 Bacillota bacterium | reverse complement strand
TGAGCGAGGATATGCGTTCAAGAAAAATATCGGCAGATGCGCAGGTATCATTTGAAGATCTATTTGACTGAGAGGTGAGAAGATGAATAAAAGGTTGCTTTCAAAAATTAATAGACCGACTCTTCCGCAAGGCATTCATTCAAAACATGACGAAAATCTGATAGCGACGGCTGAATTTAAGGTTATTGAGCATAAAAGGATTTTTGTTTTAAATATTTTTACGGATAAAAATTTTGATGCCGGCTTATATGAGAATAAAAGATTAAATGAATATTATCCGTTTATAAGAATTTTTTTCCATAAAAATAAGTACATAACACAAGATATCAGAACAGATAAAACAAAGTGGTATACAGGGAAAATGAGTAATGTATTGGAGTATTTTTCATTTTACGGTTATAATAATACAGATACGCTCTACGCTTCGGATAAAACATTGCGTAAAGCGGAATTATTTTTTAACGTAAATGTTGGAGAATTTAAATCGGGGAAAGAATTATATAAGGCTATTCGAATTTTTCAAAATAATATTCTGCACGAAAAACTTATTGAAAAACATAGTAAAGAATTTGAAGAGATAGATAGTTATATGAAACAGCTAAGAAAACTCCCGAAAAACTTTTATAAATGGATAATGGATACAGCACTTCGGTTTAGCCGGTACATAATATATGATTATAATAAAAACAGCCGCCATTTTAAAGCCTACTGTACACATTGCGGAAAAGATATGATGATTGACAGCAGAAATCTTAAAATCAGGAATAATAAAAATGGCAAATGTCCGTTATGTCAAAGCAGTATAACTTATAAAGCTCGTAAAAAATTTCCGCAGGTAAAAATAGATTCTGTGTGGTGCAGTATTTTACAAAAAACAAAAGATAACAAATTTGTACTGCGTACCTTTAAGGCAGATAAAATATATTGCGGCAGAGGAGAAAAAGAAAACTACAGAATAATTGTAGCAGAGCTCTGCCGTACTTTTTACTACAAAGATAAATATAAATGTTTTGAAAATTAATATGTGCCCAATTTGCATTATGATGGCTGGTATTATGATGGAAATAAATATTGCTGCGCTAAAAGTGTTCTCTATGAAAAGAATATAAATCTACTTATAAAAGGGACTCCGTATCAATATTCCGCATTAGATTTAATTGTAAAGGATAATTTTGGAATGCCTTTTGAATACCTTATGTACTTATACCAGTTTAGAAAGAATCCATATTGGGAATATTTAGTGAAATTAAGGCTTTATAGGCTGCTCAGGTCGTTGATGTGGGATTGGTATTTTTATAGAGATAATGTATCCGTAAATAAGGAAGCGAAAAGCATAATTGATATTTTGAAGATAACCAAAAAAGAATTTGCTTTTTTGAAAGAATTTAATGGTGACAGCAGTCTACTTTATTTGTTGCAGAAGATATGCCGAATAAACAAGAATTTCTCATTTGATGAAATGAAGCTGATCTGGGATTATTATAAAAAAGATATAGATCTGCTTTCTGCTTGTAAATATGCGCCTGTTGTACGTATCGCAGATTTTTTGGAAAAGCAATACGAGATAGTTTTAAATAAAAGAAGCGATAATGCTGATACAGATTCAAACGGAATCTTGAAAGCTATATTTAATGACTGGAATGAATATTTGGGATGGTGCGATAAATTGGGATATAAATTAAAGGGTGGCAGAATTCTGTTCCCGCCTGTTTTTTATACGGCACACGATATAGTATCGAACAAATATGCCGATTATCTTCGCAGAAAAAACAAATCAAGGAAAAAAGAAATACATTTTAAGCTTATGGATGTTCTGAAAGAAGACAAGGAATATACATTTGAGTATAACGATCTTGCACTTGTTGTTCCCGATTCGGAAGGTGTTTTCAAGAAAGAAAGCAGACTTCTTAAACATTGTGTAAAAACGTACATTACTAACGTGGCTGAGGGCAGAACGAAGATTTTTTTTATTCGCCGCAAGGATGATTTAAGGACACCTTATTACACCTTGGAATATAGGAATGGAGAAATTATCCAGTGCAGAGGATATGAAAATTGTCCGGCTAACAAAGAAATTGATGAGTTTGTCAGCGAATTTTTATGCTATGCAAGGGAAATTGAAAGCAAAAAGGAAAAAGAAGAACAAACTCGTCAGTATTTATAGAGATCATTATGCTATTGTATTTCCTGTTCGAGATTATCGAATAGTTCTGTGCTAAAGAATTGTCCGAGCGTTATACCAAATCCATCGCAGAGCTTTTTTATGTTGATGATGCCGGGATTTTTGCTTTTTCCATAGTACATTGAGTAAACAGTCATAGGAGGAACAGCCGAAAGATTGGCTATTCCGTTGATCGTTAAGTTTCGTTCGCTGCAAAGTTCTTTTATTCTTATTCCGACAGCTTCTTGAGTTTTCATAGTATTCACCGATTTTTAAAATTCTTTCTTAAATTATTAGCCCGATATACGATATATCTTATACATAGAATACATTTTTTATTTGCAAATTGTATAAGATATATCTTATGTTTGAGTATGAATTGTGATAGTATAAGATATATC
>JAFUUG010000373.1 GCA_017483905.1 Bacillota bacterium | reverse complement strand
GCTTTGCGATGGCCGGCCCGGAGGTGACCTTGATATGGACGTCCATCTCGTTTGCGATGATCCCTGCAAGCGTCGTCTTTCCGAGGCCGGGCGGGCCGTAAAGCAGCACATGATCGAGGCTTTCACCTCTTTTTTTCGCTGCCTCCATGTATACCCTCATATTTTCCTTTACCTTTTTCTGTCCCACATAGTTATCGAGATATTGCGGACGCAGTTTTGGCTCGTTTATATCTTCCTCACGTATACTTCCCGTGGTGAGTCTTGTGTTTATTTCTTTCAATTTTCACTCCACTCCTCACGATAATTTTTTGAGGGCAAGGCTTACTATCTTTTCCGTATTCATTCCGTCTTCGTATACGGCCGATATTGCTTTCATGGCTTCGCCCCTTTCAAAACCAAGCATTATAAGTGCGCTGAAAGCGTCATTTTTTTCATCAGATCTCTCTATATCTATCGCTGCTGTTACCGCCGCCGTATCCGCAATATTTTCCGTATCCTTTTCCTTTGCCATTTTGTCTTTAAGCTCCAGTATTATTCTCTGTGCCGTCTTTTTTCCTATCCCCTGACCGCTGCTGAGTGTTTTAACATCATCGGTTATTATAGCAAGGGCTATATCTCCGGGACTTAGTGCCGCCAAAATTGCCAATGCCCCTTTAGGACCTATTCCGCTCACTCCTATAAGCATATTGAACATATTCAGTTCTTCCCTGCTTGAAAAACCGAAAAGCGATATGTCATCTTCTCTCACACTCATATATGTATAGATCTTTATCTCTTTATCTCTCGGTATTCTTGCAGCTGTCATATCGGATACAAATATTTTATATCCTATCCCGTTATTTTCCATTATCACATAATTGCCGCCGATATACTCCGCTTTACCCTTTATGTAGCTTATCATATCATACTCCTTTTATTCAAAAAATAAACGGAAATGTTCTCATTTCCGTTTATTATATACTATAATATTATTTTTTTGCATGACCCGATCAGATCGCATCGCTTAATACGGCGCTGCTAAAATCCCTGTTAGCCGAGAGGAAATCTCTTATATCCTTTGCATCATTGTCAACATTTCCCCATACACTGTCATTTTTATTCTCCGCAGTCCTTTCTCTGTAATCCTCAACACTGAATGAAGCACTGTGAGATTTTCCGTCTTTGTCATCTTTTGCCCCGAACTTATCCGAAAGAGATTCGGTTTTATCACTGTTTTCGGCAGTATTATTCTTTTTATCATTTTTTATCTCTTTTACAGTCTCTTCTTTAGAGTCTTCTTTCTTTACTTCTTCGGCTTTGTTTTCTCTGTCAAGATCCATCTTTTCGGCAGCATTTACCTTATCATCATTTTTTTCACCGACATTTGTATCTGTCTTGCCGACAGTATCTTCACTCTTGACATTTGATTCTTCTCTGACTTCATCAACATCTTTGTTGTTTGTGCGTGCGTAATTTTCCTCCGCTGTTTTCTCTTCGGCTTTCTTGTTACTCTCCGCTTTATCGGCACGAGCTTCCGAATTAAGTCTGCTCTTTTCCGCAAGATTAAGACTCTCTCTTGTCATTTCAACCATTCGTTTTCTTTGAAGCTGCTGTTCAAGGGATCTTTCAAGCCTTTCTATCTCATCGGCTCTTGCTTCGCCGCTTTTCTTAACTGTCGCATTTTTATTGTTCTCTTTTTCAATATTTCGTGCCAACTTCTCAATGTTCAGCTTCATAAGGCTATCATTGATCTTATCCACGGAGGATTCAGTCTTTGAGCTTACAGCACTGTTGTTTGTGTTGTTATACACGGAATTGTTTATCGAATTGTTTATCATATAGCTTGAATTGCTGTCCACCATTGAAATACTGCTCATGATCATGACCTCCTTTTCATATTTATATTGCATCCGTTGCAAATATATTCCTTACCCATTTTCTTAATTATAATACTATAAAAGCAAAAAATCAATATATTTATTAAAAAAATTTTGACGAATTTTTCTATTTTTAAAATATGTAACAACAAGCATAATTTTAGTGATTTTGTTCACTTTTAATAAAATATTTTTGTGTTTTTAATTATAATTATTAAATTTTGCTATATTCCATTAATAACCGCAATATGATATAATAAGTATAAATTTGGGCGATAATTTGCTCACCTACATTTTTAAAGAAAAGAGTGGACTTTTAATGTTAGATATCAAATTAAATCTTTCAACAAACAAAAAAGAAAAACCCGATCCAAGCAAATTAAGTTTCGGTGTATATTTTACCGACAATATGTTTGTTATGGACTACACAGAGGGCAAAGGCTGGCATGACCCAAGAATAGAGGCTTACGCTCCTATATCTCTTGAACCCTCTGCCATGGTTTTCCATTATGCACAGGAATCTTTCGAGGGTTTAAAGGCATACAGAACAGCCGACGGAACGGTACAGCTTTTCCGTCCCGAGAAAAACGCCGCAAGAATGAACAAAACACACGAGAGAATGTGTATCCCTCAGATACCGGAAGAAGATTTCGTTCAGGCTCTTAAAAAACTCGTTGAAGTAGAAAAAGACTGGGTACCGTCAAATGAGGGAACAAGTCTTTATTTAAGACCATTCGTTATTGCAACGGAGCCTCGTCTCGGTGTTAAGCCATCAGACACATACAAATTCATGATAATCGCTTCTCCTGTAGGTGCGTACTATGAAGAGGGCATCAACCCTGTAAAGATCTTCGTTGAGGACGAATATGTAAGAGCTACTCCGGGCGGTACAGGTTTCATCAAATGCGGAGGTAACTATGCGGCATCTCTCGCTTCTCAGGTAAAGGCACACGATCTCGGATATTCTCAGGTTCTCTGGCTTGACGGCGTTGAGCATAAATATGTTGAGGAAGTAGGCTCTATGAACTGTTTCTTCAAGATCGACGGAACTATCTATACAGCTCCTACAGTAGGCACTGTTCTTCCGGGTATCACAAGAATGTCATGTATCGAACTCCTTGAAAAATGGGGATACAAAGTATCTACCGAAAGACTTCCTATCAAGGATGTTATGGATGCCGCAGATGATGGCAAGCTTGAAGAAGTATTCGGTACGGGTACAGCAGCCGTTATATCCCCTGTAGGTGAACTCAGATACGAGGACAGGATAGCACACATCAACGGCGGAAAGATCGGTGAAGTCACGCAGAAGCTTTACGATACTATCACAGGAATACAATGGGGAAAGATCCCTGATACAATGGGTTGGATAACAAAAGTGGACTAATAAACCGTTACCCTATAAACAGTTCCTAAGCAGAATTAAAGGAGTATTTTAATATGCACAAATTAAATATAGTAGGTTTGGGATATATCGGTCTTCCGACAAGCCTTATGTTTGCATCAAACGGTATTGAAGTAGTCGGTACAGACCTGAATAAAGACCTTGTAAATACCCTGAACCAAAAAAAGCTTACTTTTGAAGAAAAAAATCTCGAACAGCTTTTCAATAAAGCTCTTGACGCAGGCATAAAGTTTTCTACCGAGCTTGAAAAGACAGACCGCTATATCATAACCGTTCCGACACCGTACATCAAGGAAAGCAAAAAGATCGACCCGAAATATGTCGTAGCCGCAGTAAAAAATGTCCTTGATGTTTGTATGGAAAATGCGATAGTCGTTATCGAATCCACCATCTCTCCGGGTACGATAGATAAATTCGTAAGACCGATCGTAGAAGAAAAGGGATTTAAGATCGGCGAAAATATCCATCTTGCCCATGCACCCGAGAGAATAATACCGGGCAATATGGTATACGAGCTTGAAAACAATTCAAGAACTATCGGTGCGGATTCACCCGAAATAGGAAACGAGATACGTTCATGGTATAAG
>JAFUUG010000372.1 GCA_017483905.1 Bacillota bacterium | reverse complement strand
CAGGATAAAAGCGATATGTGCGGTTTTATTTACGGCTGCGGCAATAATGCTTATGTGCGTATCGGCATTTGCTTCCGTTACGGGACGAGGTTCAAAAGAAGATCCTTATCTTGTAAGCACATATTCCGAACTGCGTACATACTGTCAAAAAGGCGGTTATGTAAAACTAAACAACAGTATAGACTATACATGGACTTACGGTGAAAATATACTGATAAATAATGAGACTTATCTCGACCTCGGCGGTCATGTGCTGACCGTTGACGGAACAGCATCCTCATCTGTCAAAATGCTGTTTCAGGTAGACGGTTCGTTCATTCTTGACAGCAAAAACGGCGGTACGATAAGATATATCAATACCGACACATCTCGGGAACAATTCTTTAGATGTGTCGGCGTCAGCAAAAACGGAAGCTTTATTATGAATAACGGTATTATAAACTGTACCAACAGTTATGGGGTAGATAATTCCGGTTATTTTGAACTTAACTACGGATTTTTAACAACAGATTCAGGTCATGATACTGCTGTATGTAATAGAGCTACTATTGTTATGAACGGCGGAACATTAGGCTCGTCCGAATCCAAGACTTATGGCATTTCGGAATATGGTACAATTTATATGAACGGCGGCGAAATATATGGCTTGGATTATTCCATAGCCGGCTTCAGCACTGGATATATCAGCGCAGGTACGATATATAAAGGGCTCGGTGCTCCTACAAACGCAGATTCGGGGCTTACTGTTTCAACATTTGTCAGATATAACGATAATATCCTGTCAATAAACGGCACCGAACGTACAGCGGATTATGTGGATCACAACTATACATTCAGAATTGCAGGTACGGTTGTGTTTTCAAGAAAAAACAAGACACAGGTACCGCGATTGCAGCTTATAAATGATGTAATACCCGTTGTGGGAAAGGCACCTGTTTTGCCCGAAGTTCCCGAAGGCGTGGATTATAAAATATCAAGTGCAAAATGGACTTCGGCAGGCACGGATAATGCGGTAACGACATTTGAAAAAGACAAAACATATTTCCTTACCGTAAAGCTGGTTCCGAAAGACAGTTCCTACCTGATGCCGCAAGGTTTGAAATATGTATCGCTTTCCGATACGGATATGTCATACTGTACTGAACACGGTGTTACCGAAACGACCGACACAAGTGTTACCGTGCGCTATACCTTTAAGTCAAAGCCCGATGTTTATTATATCACTTTTAACCCGAACGGCGGTTCCGGTGATATGGCTGAGATAGAGGTCGATAAAAATTCGGAATTTACTTTCCCCAAGTGTGATTTTACCGAACCGAAAGAAGACGGTTACAGAGTGGTTTTCAGCGATCATTGGAACGATGACGAAACAAATATCGCACACATTGTCGGAAGTAAAATGACCATAAATTCCAACAAAACTTTTTCGCCTATATGGACAAGAACAAAGCTGCATACCGTAAGCTTTAACGCAAACGGCGGAACAGGCACAATGCCAAACAGAATTATTGGACACGGCGAATACCTTTCCGATACAACGTGCAAATTCAGCCCACCCGTAGGACAGAGTAACGATAATTGGGTGTTTGACGGCTGGTACACAAATTCGGCGTGTACTATCCCCTTTGACGAAACAAAACCGATACTGGGCGACATAACGCTCTATCCAAAGTGGATATGCTATATACGCGAGGTCAGAAAGCAGATAGCCCTGCCAAATCTCGGCGAAGCTCCCGCTCAGCCTTGTGACTTTGTTATCGGTCAAAACGGAGAAACATTTATAGACCATTGCAATGCAACCGGAAGCTGGAGCCCCAATGACACCGAATTTCAATCGGGAAGATCTTATACAGTTACCCTTAACTTACAGACACAGGGCAGCGGCGAATACAGATTTTCGGAGGATACAAAGTTTTATATAAACCAAAATCCCGCAAAGACGGTCGAAATGCCAAATGCCAACAACGCCTTTATAACATACACATTTGACCCGATGTATTATGAAAAACTGCCGTTTGAAAAAGACAGCACGGGAAAGACAGGCACAACGCTCAAACTTGACGAAAACGAGATAGATATAATATGTCTGCAAAATGACGAACTTTTGGAAGCATATTTTAACGGCGAATATAACTTCATATGGTATGCCGACGGAAAGCTTATAGACGGCGAAACGGGTATGGGACTGTATATCAAAGATGAATATGAGGGCAAGATCATATCTGCAAAAATGCACATACTCGGCAAATCATTGCCAAGTAATGAGATTACCGTACCTAAAACGATCTACAAGGTAAGTTTCAATAAAGGCGAGGGTTACGGCACAATGTCAAGCGTGCAGGTCGAAAACGGCAATAAATATACCCTGCCCGAAAACGGATTTATAACTCCGTCGGGTAAATTATTT
>JAFUUG010000371.1 GCA_017483905.1 Bacillota bacterium | reverse complement strand
GTAATGCCTCTATAAAGGCGGTAAATAATTCGATAAGAATACTCAACCGACTTAATGAACTCAACATAAAAACATACAATGACCTATTGGAGAAAATCATTGAGGAAAGAGTTACTCTTGTAAATTCCGAAAAGGCTCGGCAGCAAGCGGAAGAAAGATATAATGCGTACAGAAAATTTAACAGCGACCTTGAATATCTCAACGATAATACCGAGTTTTACAAAAATTACTTGAATATGTGGGACGATGAAAAAGAGAAATTCAGAAACAGGAATAAATATCTCATAGATTTATTTGAAAATAAGTGTACTCGTGTGGAAAACTTCCGCAAGACCTATAACTATACTCCGAAAACAATGGAAGAATTGGAGAACGAAATAAAATCTCAAAAAACAGAATTGCAAAAAAGAGAAATAGAAATAACGGAAAAGGAGATTTTCTTGCAAGAACTTGAAAATCTGAAAACAGACCTTGATACCTTGACGGACAGAAATGACACTCCCGAAGAAGTGATCGAAAAAGAGGAACAAAAGATAGTCAGACAGCCGCAAACAAGGGATAATTATTACTCTCGCTAAAATACAGTAATATTTTTTTCTATGATTTTTATTGAATAAATCAGCTATGTATGTTATAATTTTGTTAAAATTGAACTTCTCATAATATACAATTATCGGAACATATAAAAAGAAAGGTAGGTGAAAATATGGTATCAAATTTTGCTTTTTTAGACGATTACTGGTCTGCACTTGCGAAAATTGGTGCAACTGCCGAAACATATCTATACAACGATCCTAACGCTTGTATATTCAAGCTGCGTTTATTTGCGGAAAGGCTTGTAAAAGAAATATTCGCATTTGAGGACTTGCAAGAACCTTATGAAGATAACACTCACGCAAACAGGATAAAAATATTAAGACACGATGGTATTATCGAAAGAAACGGCAACATTGACAATATATTGGAGGCTTTGCGAACAAAAGGAAATACCGCTGTCCATACAGGAGAGGGCTCGCTGAACAATGCAAAGACTTTGCTTAGAATGAGCCATAGACTTGCTGTATGGTTTATGGAAGTTTACGGGGATTATGAATATGTACCCGAAGAATTTGTTATGCCCGAAAATAAGCCGTCCGAAGATTATGAGGAAATAATAAAGGAACAGGAACGCAAAATAGAAGAACTAACCGAAAAAATCAAAGCTATAAGTACACCTGCGGCAACATTTACCCAAAAAGAGAGAAATGAAAAAGCAAATAAAATATCGGATAACATAGAACTAAGCGAAGAAGAAACAAGATATATTATTGATGATAAGCTAAGAAAATACGGTTGGGAAGTCGATACAAACACGCTAAGATATGCAAACGGAACAAGACCGCAAAAAGGCAGAAATATTGCCATATCGGAATGGATTGTGAAATTACCCGACGGAAAGAACGGATATGCCGATTATGCTCTTTTTGTAGGCTTAAAACTTGTGGGAATTATCGAGGCAAAAAAAGCTGCAAGAGATATTCCGTCCGTAATTGATTTCCAATGCAAAACTTATGCAAGGTCGATAAAAGAAGAACATAACGAATATGTCATAAAAAATTGGGGCGAATACAAAGTACCTTTTGTATTTGCGACTAACGGCAGAGAATATAACAGACAAATAGAAACAAAATCGGGAATTTGGTTTCTTGACCTAAGAGAAAACTTTAATGCCCCGAAAGCATTACAAGGTTGGATGTCCCCCGACGGCATAATGGAAGAACTTGAAAAAGATATATCCTCCGCAAATAAAGAACTTCAGAACACGCCTTTTGATTTATTGCGTGATCCCGACGGTCTAAATCTGCGTGAATATCAGATAAGGGCTGTCGAGAGTGCGGAAAATGCCGTTATCAACGGTGCAAAAACGGTATTGCTTTCTATGGCAACAGGTACGGGCAAAACAAGAACTATTCTCGGAATGATATACCGTTTTATAAAAAGTAATCGTTTTAAGAGAGTGCTTTTTCTTGTTGACCGCAATGCACTCGGAGAACAAGCCGAAGATGTATTCAAAGAGGTCAAAATCGAGGATTTAATGACACTCGACAATATATATAACATCAAAGGTCTTGACGCTAAAGAAATATCAAAAGAAACAAGAATACAGATCGCTACTGTCCAAAGCCTTGTTAAGCGTATATTATTTAATGACGGAGATACTATGCCGTCTGTTACCGACTATGACCTGATAGTCGTTGATGAGGCTCATCGAGGTTATATTCTTGATAAAGATATGAGCGATGATGAAATGCTATACAGAAATCAGACAGATTATATAAGCAAATATCGAAAAGTAATAGAGTATTTCGACTGCGTAAAAATTGGTTTGACAGCTACTCCTGCACTCCACACAACGCAGATTTTCGGTAAACCAGTATTCAGCTATTCTTATCGTGAAGCTGTTATTGACGGTTACTTGGTTGACCACGATGCTCCGCATAACATTCATACAAAATTGCGTGACGAGGGCATTAAATATAAAAAAGGCGATAATATAACCATTTGCGACCCCTTAACGGGCGAAATACTTAATAGTGACGAACTTGAGGACGAACTCGAATTTGATATTGAACAATTTAATAAAAATGTAATTACCGAAAATTTCAACAAAACCGTTTTTAATGAGATAGCTATGGAATTTAATCCCGATGGTGAGGGTAAAACTCTTATTTTTGCCGTCAATGACAATCACGCCGATATGATAGTCAATATACTTAAAAATATATATTCGGATTACGGCATAGATAACGATGTTGTTATGAAGATAACGGGTAAATCGGGCGGAAATAAAAAAGAAAACTCGGAAATAATAAAGCGTTTCAAAAATGAAACATTTCCGAAAATTGCTGTTACTGTCGATTTACTTACAACGGGAATAGATGTTCCCAAAATCGTAAATCTTGTTTTTATGCGGCGGATAAAATCAAGAATATTGTTTGAGCAAATGCTTGGTCGAGCAACAAGACTTTGCCCCGAAATAAACAAGACACATTTTGAAATATATGATCCTGTCGGTATCTATGAAACTTTGGAAGATGTCAGCAATATGAAACCTGTTGTTGTAAATCCGAAAACTTCTTTTGAAGATTTAATAAACGGCTTAAAATCTGTCGAAGAAGATAAATTATCTTATCAAATAAGCCTTATAATAGCAAAGTTGCGGAGAAAAAGCCGTAATATATCAAAAGAGGCTAATGAAAAATTTTCATATTATACCGATGATAAGCCGCTTGATAAATATGCCGATGAACTCAAAGAAATGAGTACAGAAAATGCCGTAAAAAGTATTCTTGAAAAAGAAGAGGCATTTAAGATATTGGATAATGATAAACCAAAAAACAGAAACGGTGTAGTAATAGATTATCACGAGGACGAATTGGTTTCTCATACAAGAGGTTACGGAAATGCAGAGAAACCCGAAGATTACATAGAATCTTTCAAAAAATTCATAGACGAAAATATAAACACGATTTCCGCATTAAATATTGTTTGCACAAAGCCTGCGGAGATGACGAGAGAATCACTTAAACAGCTCAAAATGGAACTTGATAAGCACAATTTTACCGAAAAGCGGTTAAATACTGCTTGGAGAGAAATGACAAATCAAGACATTGTTGCCGATATTATAGCCTTTATTCGTCAACAAGCTCTCGGTTCGCCGCTTATCAGCCACGAAGAAAGAGTAAAAAACGCTTTTAAGAAATTAAAAGAAAATCACCAATTTAACGCAATGCAAATAACTTGGCTTGACCACATTGAAAAAACAATGTTTAGCGAAACTGTACTCGACTTATCTATTTTTGATCAAGGTGCTTTCAAAATATGGGCGGTTTCAGAAACATAGATAAAAGATTCGATGGACATTTAAGCGAGATAGTTACGGAATTGAACAAATACTTATATGAGGACGGAGGTAATGCAGCTTGAATAATCAAGAAATCGTCGCTAAGCTATGGAATTTATGCAATGTACTCCGAGATGACGGCATTACATATCAGCAATATGTTACAGAGCTTACATATATACTATTTTTGAAAATGTGCAAAGAAACGGATACGGAAACCCCAATACCCGAACAATACCGCTGGGATAAACTTATCCAAAAAGACGGTATGGAATTAAAGAAATTTTATAAAGAACTCCTCGATTATCTCGGTGAGAATTGTCAAGGGCGTATTCGTGAAATATATCAAGGCTCACAAACCAATATAGAAGAACCGAAAAACTTGAAAAAAATAATTACAAGTATCGACCAATTTGATTGGTTTAGTGCCAAAGAAGAAGGCTTGGGAAATCTTTACGAAGGTTTGCTTGAAAAGAACGCAACAGAGAAAAAATCGGGAGCAGGACAATATTTTACACCTCGTCCGCTTATAAACATAATGACAAAGCTAATTGCACCAAAGGCAGGCGAAAGGTGTAATGACCCTGCTTGCGGAACTTTTGGATTTATGATAGCGGCAGATAGATTTGTAAAAGATAACACAGGCGATCTCTTTGATTTGTCACTTGAAGAACAGGAGTTTCAGAAAACAAAGGCATTTTCGGGCTGCGAACTTGTCCACGATACTCACAGACTCGCTCTTATGAATGCTATGCTTCACGATATAGGCGGCTCTATATTCTTGGGAGATACCCTCTCAAATTTCGGTAAACAAATGAAAGGCTATGATGTTGTACTCACAAATCCGCCTTTTGGAACAAAGAAAGGCGGCGAGAGAGCTACTCGTGATGACCTTACATATTTGACAAGCAATAAACAGCTTAACTTTTTACAGCACATTTACAGAAGTCTGAATACATCGGGGAATGCTCGTGCGGCTGTTGTACTTCCCGATAATGTTCTTTTTGCCGACGGTGACGGTGAAAAGATAAGGCGTGACTTAATGGAGAAGTGTAACTTACATACCATATTAAGACTTCCTACGGGAATTTTCTATGCACAAGGTGTTAAAACGAATGTTTTGTTTTTTACAAGAGGAAAAGAAGAAAGAAACAATACAAAAGAGGTATGGATATATGATCTTCGTTCGGAAATGCCGTCATTCGGCAAAACTAACCCACTTAAAGAAAGTCATTTCGATGATTTTGTAAAATGCTACAATGCCGAAGATATATCAGCAAGAAAAGAAACATATTCAGCCGAAAACCCAAACGGAAGATGGCGTAAATACAGTTATGAGGATATTCTTGAGAGAGATAAAACAAGCCTTGATATAACTTGGATAAAATCGCAAAATAACACCGATGATTATACCCTTTCGGAACTTTTAGACCAAATAAAGGAAAAATCATCAAATATCGCAAACGCCGTAGCAGAGCTTGAAAAACTTATAGGCGAGGTGGAGGAATAATGGACACAAAAGCATTAAGACAAAAAATACTTGACCTTGCTATAAGAGGAAAACTCGTTCCGCAAGACCCAAATGATGAGCCTGCCTCTGTCTTGCTTGAAAAAATAAGAGCCGAAAAGCAACAAATGGTAAAAGACGGTAAATTGAAAGCTAAAGATATAAAAAATGATACGATCATCTTTAAGGGTGAGGATAATTGCCATTATGAGAAGTTTCCCGATGGTTCGGTAAAATGTATTGATGATGAGATACCTTTTGAGCTGCCGAATGGGTGGGCGTGGTGTAATTTATCTATGATAGGACAAACAAATATTGGATTGACTTATCACCCTACAGATATAGTAACTAATGGTACAATGGTATTGCGTTCATCAAATATTGTAAATGGTAAATTGGATTTCAATGATTTAGTTCGAGTAAATACTAATATCAGAGAAAGTCAATATGTAAAGATAAACGATATTTTAATTTGTGCAAGAAATGGAAGTAAGTCTTTAGTTGGTAAATGTGCAATAATTAAGGATATATCAGAAAAAGCTTCCTTTGGGGCATTTATGGCTATATATAGAACAGTGTTTTATGAATATGTATATTATTTTCTCAATACAAACCTATTTAGAGAAGTATTTTACGACGGTAATTCTACAACGATTAACCAACTCACGCAAGCAATGATTAAATCTGCAAGAATACCATTGCCACCATATTCAGAACAATGTCGCATAGTAAAAAAGCTACATTTTCTTTTAACATTTTTAGATAAAGTAGAATCCAATAAAAATGAAATTCAGGTTTCAATACAAGTAATGAAATCCAAAATTCTTGACCTTGCAATAAGAGGGAAACTCGTTCCACAAGACCCAAATGACGAGCCTGCCTCTGTTCTGCTTGAAAAAATAAGAGCTGAAAAGGAAAATTTAATAAAAGAGGGCAAAATCAAGCGAGATAAGCGTGAAAGTGTAATATATAAGGGTGATGATAACTCATACTATGAGAAGATTGGCGATGAAATCAAGGATATATCAGCAGAAATCCCTTTTGATTTGCCGCAAGGTTGGGAATGGACAAGACTTAATAATGTTTGCTCAATTCTAACAGACGGTACGCATAAAACACCTAATTATACAGATAAGGGGTTTATATTCCTTTCGTCAAGAAACATTACATCTGGTAAAATTGATTGGGAAAATGTTATGTATATACCTGAAAATTTACACAACGAATTATATAGCAGACTTTCACCAAATATTAATGATATACTTTTAGCCAAAAATGGTACAACAGGCGTTGTAGCATTAGTTGATAAAGAATATATATTTGATATTTATGTTAGTTTGGCTCTTATTCGCATTCTTAATGGCATTATTTTACCCAAATATGTTATTTTTGCTATTAGGAGTTCATTTGTCCAAAATTACTTTAATTCTTCGCTAAAGGGAATAGGTGTTCCCAATTTGCACCTTGAACACATAAGAAATACTTTGATACCAATACCACCCTACGGTATGCAAGAAAAAATTGTTGAAAAGCTCGATAAATATTTTGAAACAATAGAGAGTATAGAAAAAAGCCTCATTTGAGGCTTTTTTCTATACTCTCTAAGATACTAAACAACATTTCTATTTTTTCAACAATATATTCCTGTTCTCTAAAAGGCGGCAAGGGAATGACTAAACTTTTAAGAGTAAGTGGCTTTAATTCTTTTTGATTTGTTTAACCCTCACCAAGCTTTTCAAGTTCATTCTGATAAGCTTTCAAGAAATAATAAGCATATTTGGCATTAAAAAATTTAGAAGTTCTGATAATGGTAATGTGAGAATCAGGAACGACATAGGGTGTTCGCATATTGCTAATATCTCGATATAAACCTACTCGTCCAAGTGTTCCTGTACCCGTTGAATTTATTACTATGTCCATATCTTGCATATATTCATCTTCAGAATATTTTGACAATATTGTTTCATCAAGATATAAAGCTAACTCCATATTGATACCATCGTATTTTGTATTGCATTTTTGAGCAAATACAAGTACATTGCTATTATCAGCATATTTAGGCGATTTACCTCGTTTTATTTCCTTTGTGCAACAATCTTTAAGTCTAATCAAACACCACCCGTTCGGTAATTCAAACGGTAGATCTTCATCAATGCAATTAATGGAATCGCCAATCTTCTCATAGTATGAGAGAAAGGAAAGAGAAAATATTATTTATCCCCATAATGTGAGCCACATTGCGCAATCTCTATTGAATTATCAATTATTCTGAATACAAGTCGATTTTTACTGTCAATGCGTACACTCCAAAAACCTGATAGATCACCTTTTAATTTTTCGGGTTTTCCTGTGCATTGATAACCATTGCGGTCTATATCCTGCAAGAGCTGATTTATTTTCTTCAAAATTTTTTTATCTTGCGTTTGCCAAGAGAGATAGTCTTCCCAAGCTGTATCGTGCCATATCTTTTTCATCACTCAACCTCAATCAAT
>JAFUUG010000370.1 GCA_017483905.1 Bacillota bacterium | reverse complement strand
AGAATGCCCCTTGCTTTAAATGATAAGTCAGGCTGTTTCAAGTGATTATTCGACATTACAGTAAAGTTCTTTATTTTCTTCGTTCTGAACACAGACATAGCGATTACCTCCTTATCATATCCAACATAACGCATTTATCGACTGCATACAAATCATCGACTTTTATCAAATACCCCTTGCTTAAAAGACCATCAAGCATTCTTTGCACATCTTCCACACTGTCTGTGCTAAGCGTCGAAAGAAATTCCGCTGTGGAATAATCGGCAATAGGTTCGTTTACCATAGTGACATACAATCCAAATTCATCAATATTCATATTATTATTTAAATTAAATTTCATACAGAGTTCCTCCTCAAAATCAGTTAATTTCTATAATTGGGTATATACCGTCAGCTTTCAGCAGCTCATAAATATGTAATCTTCCCGCTTGTGTCCAATAGGTGTGGACATTTGTGTGTATTGTTCCATCGGGAGCATAGTAAGGATATGTTTTTGTATGCGTATATCCTTTATCTGCATATTTCTGATACAGAAGCCATAAATTGCCCTGCTTATATTGGATACCCTTTTTATTCAGATAAACATTCATTTTTGCGGCACTCCACCCATAATCTTTGGCAATCACACTTCTCGGCAGTAAGTCCTTGCAATTCAAAACCACATCATAATAATTCGCCTTTGGCTGCAATTCCGCAAGCTGCTGTTGCTTCACAGCATTATCAAGCTTTAATTCTTCGATTTGCTCATTAGCCAACCGCAAAGCTCTTTTCATAACCATTTCAGGAGAATTCCACATTTCCTCAACAGCAATGAAATATTGTCTGAATTGCTTGCCCTTTTCATTTCGTTGAAGCATACATATTTCTTTTGCCATTGAGATTGTCATTTTATGATCGCTTATTTCTCGTTTAACAGTTCTGCTGCCCTCTAATCGAACCTGCTCAAAAATGAGCGAGTTGAAGTCTGTTCCTTCGGTAAAGCCATATTCACACATTCTCGGAAACCAATCTTTATAGGCTGTTTTTACCTCAAGTGCCTTGTGTAGTTCTCTACCCGAAATTGTAGGTTTTTCACCCTTATAATCAATATTAATCAATTCATTCATAGTTTTACCTCCGCCAATATAATAAAATTTTGAGTATAAAAAAACACCTTACGATTTAAGTAAAGTGTTGAAAAAGCTATATTCTCCACATATTGTAGCATATATGTATTTAATGACATCATTATTGAATTTTAGCAAATTGAATATAAGATTTTTAAATTACGCTCAACGTAGTAACTTAAGTTTGCTTTAGATAATATTATAAAGCAAGGGGTTTTTGAAAATAGAAATAGGGACAATGTGTTTCAAAAACCCCTAACTTATTGGGTTTATTCCACCTTGTCCCTATAATATCATATTCACCTGCGAAGCGAGCTAATTTTGAAACAGATGTAATATATACCTTTATTTTATCAACTATTTTTTCATCGACTTCGGTAAAAAGCACCTGAAATTCGTCACATAGAAAAAGTATCCTCGGCATATATTTTTCTTTTATTTTGCCGCTTAATACAGCTTTGTTCCAGTCCATTATATTTTGAAATTTGTATCGCCCGAATTCTGCCTGTCTTCTTCGCATCTCTTTAAGCAGGTATTCAAATACGGATAAAGCATACTCGCCGTCTGTAGTACCTGCAATGAGCTTTGCATGAGGGATCAACAGATCTCCCGTGTACATATTGAACTCAACGTTCTTGAAATCCACCATAACAAGCTCCAATTCTTCCGGCGGATACATATACAGCAGATTTGCAAGCACTTGATTTATCGTTGCAGACTTGCCCGCACCTGTTTCTCCTGCCATAAGACAATGGACAGGCTTTGCACCGTCCGAACCTAACCACTCAATATGCGGATCTGCCCTATCGCCGTTAAGAAAACCAAAATGCAGCTCTATACCGTCTAAAGTTGAAAAAGACCATATCTTATCATCAGGAATATGCCGAAGCCTGTAGTCCTTTTCATAATCGACAATATCTGCTCTTCCACTTTTTATTGTTTCCGCTAAATTTTCAACAGACCTTCTGCCGATCTTTTCTTCGTAGGCTATAGGCTTGCAAAATCTGCTTTCTTCACAGAAACGAATTTTTTCACCTTTATAGCTGTAATAAACATCCGATGATATTATCACAGGAAAATTCAACAGATCTTTTAATCCATCAGGTGGCTTATTATCCTTTAGGTAAAGCTTTTCTTCTCCGTGAACAAGCCATATCCATATACCCATATCTGTTGAATAATCTTTGAATTTCAAGAAAACCTTGTCATTCCATAATGCCTTATCTGTCGATAATATAATGACTATACGATATTCAAGAGTTGTTTTCCCCTCAATAGCGTTCTGCTTGTTGTAGTCATTGAAATTTCCCGTCCCTACAGCAAGCATATTTTCTCTCGCAATATCAAACAATGCCTTGAAAGCTTTATCCCACTCACTTGTTACGAGTTTTATTATTCCTTTCATCGACTTTGTGAGAAATTCGGGCATACTTCTTCCAAGCTGTTCGGTATCAACTATCGTTACTTCAAGAAAATTTTCTCTGACATTTCCAAGCATTGACGATAAAATAAGTTTAAGCGTCTTTATCCTTTCAACTCGCTCCTTTTCATTCTTATACCTGAAAAGAATGTTCTTAAAAGGCAATTTTACACTATTATAGCCTATAACAGTACCATCAGACGAACTTGTTTCGGATGATTTGAATTCAAAATCCATATAGTAATTGCTGTTTACAGGAATACCCGGAGGATGTACCGCCTTTGAGCGTTTATCTACCTCAGCCTTGATTTTTTCATAATACTTTCTGTAAGCAGAAACATTATTCTTAAACTCGTCGGTATATTTATCCCGAATTTTCTTCATATCTTCCATGAGCAAGCTTAAAACACTGTATCTTTCAGCTTCTTCTCTTATAGCTTTAAGTTCACCTTCGGGAGATTTTGAAACTATATCCTCTATTTCGGCATTTATATCCGCAAGCTCATTTTTCAGAAGTTCTTCGATATCCTCGTTACAGATCTCCTCATATTTTGCCGTTATCTTTTGTATCTCAGGCTCTTTTGATATCAGCTCCGTTATCCTTTTATCGAAACTTGAAAAATTGCTGTTTATCGAATATGCTGCTGAAATAAGTTTTCTGTTTTTAATGTTTACCGCAAGATTACCCACAGACTGTACGATCACAAGCAAGGATATAAGCCCGACAGATACAGGATTTGCCGCATATATGACCAAGCACATAAGAAGCATATAGAATGCCATAAATGCAGTATTGTACTTTGCTTCTTCAAATGGTTCGATATAAAGCGGAAGATACAGAAAGACCAGCAATGAGGAAAAACCTTTTCTTCCCTGTAATGTTTCCTTTAACGCCGCATCTGCAATTATCGCTGTTTCCTTTATCTCCTTTAAGCTCATATTTTGAAAATCTATGCTGTAAAAAGACAGGTCAATACCCAAATCAGCTGCAAACCTTTCTATTTCATCAGCCTTTTCCCGAACGACATATATAGGTCTGTATATATCATTAAGCTTATTCTTATATTCAAGAACCGCTACCTCATACGTTTTCAAGGTATCCTGCTTTTTAAGTTCAATACTTTCAAGTATTTCATCCTTTAGCTTATCTCGCTTTTTTTCTGCTTTAGCTTTCCTTTTGCGATATTCCTGCATATTCATCTCATACCATTGCTTTATGGAAAGTTTGATAGTAGCTTCACCAAATACAAGGGGAAAATCGGAGTTTTCAATATAATGCAAATTTTCCTTTACGCTCTCCTCTGTTTCCAACAGAGAAGTGTTGTCAAGTCCGCTTATATCTTTCTCGGAGAGATCAAGCGACTTTTTGAAAAGCTCACATTT
>JAFUUG010000369.1 GCA_017483905.1 Bacillota bacterium | reverse complement strand
GATAAATTCTTCTTTTCTTTTTGTCAATGTATTATAGACTTTCATTGTTTTTTTCCTCCGTTAATTTTGCTATTATTGCTTCAAGTTTTTTGATACGCTCATTAAGGGCACATATCTCATTTTCGGTAATATCGGGTATCCTGAGCTGGTCAAGACAATCGGCCGGACAATCGGGGATACCGGTACTCATTCCGCTGATATCTTCCGATATTTCCTTTGCGGGTATGCCGACAACGGTGGAATTTGAGTGCATATCTTTAAGGACAACGGAGCCTGCACCTATTTTGACGTTATCTCCGATATTTATAGGTCCCAAAACTCTTGCACCTGCACCTACCATTACATTATTTCCGATAGTCGGGTGTCTTTTGCCTGTTTCCTTTCCCGTTCCGCCAAGAGTTACTCCCTGATATATGAGAACATTATCTCCTATTTCGCAGGTTTCACCAATGACAACCGCCATTCCGTGATCTATGAAAACACCTTTTCCGATGACTGCTCCGGGGTGTATCTCGATACCTGTAAAGAATCTCGATACCTGAGAGATGAATCTTGCTATAAAAAAGAAACCTTTTTTATAGAATTTATGGGCAAGTCTATGGCTTGAAAGTGCCCAAAAACCCGGATAAAGAAATACCTCGGCACTGTTGTGCATGGCGGGGTCTTTTTTTCTGACAACGGCTATCTCATCTCTTAAACTCATTTATTTTGCCTCCCGATTTTCGATAAGACAAACTGCCTTTGCAGCTATTCCTTCGCCTCGTCCCGAAAAACCGAGCCCTTCTTCCGTTGTTGCCTTTACATTTATTTTATCTGTGTCTATACCAAGACAATCTGCAATATTTTTTTCCATCTGAGGTATATGCGGCATCATTTTCGGTTTCTGTGCTATTATGACGGCATCAATATTGCCGATGATATAGCCTTTTTCCGTTAAAAGTCTGTTTACCTCACTTAAAAGTTTGATGCTGGATATACCTTTGTATCTGTCGTCGGTGTCTGGAAAAAGTCTGCCGATGTCGCCGAGCTTTGCCGCACCTGTCATGCTGTCCATTATTGCATGGATAAGCACATCGGCATCGGAATGACCGAGCAAGCCTTTTTCGTAAGGGATATCGACACCGCCCATTATTAATTTTCTGTCTGTTGTAAGTTTATGCACATCGTAACCTATGCCAATTCTAAAACTCATGTTATGACCTCCAAAAAAACTTTATCATTCATTATATCACATTTTGAACGCAATTACTACAATTTTTGAAAAAATATATACCTAAAAAGGAAAATAATTTTTAAAAAATTTTTTGCGGGTATTAATTTATTTAATGTTATTGTCGATATATATTACAGGAGTAACTGTTAAGATATTTAAGAGATGTCAACGGAAGGATGTCTGCAAAACGAAAAGGAGGTAAATACTATGGCTGTTAATTCTGTTAGCAATACCGGAAGTACTGTTGATTATAAGAAAGTAAGCAATCAGGCTGCATCATCGGCAAAAAATGAGCCAAAGGTAAATGACAAAGCCGATACATCTGCAAAAGAAGCAAAAACGGTCGGTTCAGAGGCTGCTGTCTATGAAAAATCAGACGGCGAAACAAGTGCTATCAATTCTCATTGGGATAAGAAAAAAATCGATAATTTTATCAAAGAGACAGAAGCAAAAACTACCGAAGCATTTCAAAAGATGATTGAAAGTGCGGTAAAGGGTCAGGTAGACAAGATCTTCAAGGCAGGAGATTTTACTATTGAAAGCGAAGACCTTAAAGGAAATCTCAAGGAATACTTTGCAAATATGGAAGTTTCCGATGAGGAAAGAGCCGAGGCACAGGAACTTATAAGCGATGAGGGATATTACGGAGTTGAAAATACCGCACAGCGTTTATTTGACTTTGCAAAGGATCTTTCAGGCGGAGATGACAGCAAGTTCCAGACTCTTAAAGATGCTGTATTAAAGGGATTTGACAATGCGGCTAAATTATGGGGCGATGATCTTCCCGAGATCACAAAGAAAACTTATGATTCTCTGATGAGTAAGTTTGATGAATGGGAAAAGGAGATCAATTCTAAGAAAAGTGCAACAAGCGGTACTGAAGGCAGTGAAATATTAAGCGGTACTGTGGACTGAAAAATGAACAACTGATATTATAACATAAAAATGATGTCCCACAAGCAATATATAGCTGTGGGGCATTATTTTTTTGAGGCATTATTTTTTTGAGCGGATACTATATTTTATGAGGAGTGAAAAAATGGTTATTTCCAAGAGTAATAACGGTTGGGGACTATATACGATAACTAATGGGCATTTATCATGTGATAATAGTGAACTTGATTCGGGAGATATTGATAAAATAGAGGAGATATTAAAGCCTGAATTTGAAAATGTTATGAAGAGTGAACATATTATAGTTGCTTATGATAACTGGTCGGGAGTATTTATTATGCAAAGTCCCGGATTTAAAACGGGTCATGCTGATGAAGTAATAAGAAAGATATATGAATTTTTGGCTCATTTGGAAAGTATATAGAAATATTGTGATAAAAAATAATGCTGCCGTTTTTAAAAAACGGCAGCTGTTTCTTTTTGGGCAAAAAGCTCTGCTCCGCCGGACAGTCGCCTGAGAGAGAGGATTATGCCGCCAACGATTATATCGGACATTCTGATGACGGTGGAAAGCCTTGTATTCTGTAGTATTGCAAATTCCATAAGACCGCCTGTATTTACGATACCTGTTATATGGGCATTGCCTACCTGCGGCAGTTTCTTTCTTACGGCTGCACCGGGAGAAAGACTTCCGGCGGAAACGGATATACAGTTTATGTTTTCTCCGTTTCCGAGGGCGGCATCTATAGCTATTATAAAGGGGGAGATGAATTCGTTTTCTATCATTTTTATATAAGATGTGATGTTTTTGGCATGAACGGGTTCGTCTATCGTTCCGAATACATATACTTTTTCATTGAGGATCATTCTTGAAAGTTTATAACCAACAAGAGGACCGAGTGAATCACCTGTTGAGCGGTCAGTGCCGATACAGAGAAAAATTATTTCGTCATATTTGTTATAATTATCCTTTAATATGTCAAATACCGCCATTTCCATCTTTGCTATAGCAGAGATGGCAGAAGTTGATATAAATTTGTGTTTTTTTGATTTTTCGGGTATTTCCATAGGTTTTTTCCTCCGTTATATTTCTTTGTATAATTATTTTTTGCAGGGGAAAAATAAATATGAATGTAAAAAAATGGAATAAAAAAATGATGTTTCGGGGGCTTTTTTCGGCAAATTATTTTTACATTCTATGATAATATATTCCTTGAAATCACAAAAGATACTATTACAAAGGAGAGATGAAATGTGACGGAAGATATCAAAATGCCGACTAATATAAAGCAGATCGGCACTATACCCGAAAATAACAAAATATATATGGAGGACTATGTAAGTACATATATACATCAGTACGCATCATATCGGATGAATGATGAAAAAATAGCTGTGCTTATAGGAAAGACGTTCATTATAAACGGAAACAAGGTCACGTTTATAAGCGGTGCGGTAAAGGGTGAATATGCACAGAGAGAAAACAATATGCTGACTTTGAGCGAAAAGAGCATGGAGTACATAAAGGCGCAGACGGAGGAATATTTCAAGGGACTTGATGTGGTTGGCTGGGTGTATATACAGCCGGGCTACGGGGATTATCTCAATGAAGTACACAGACAATATCATAAGGATAACTTCCGTGAAAATAATCAGCTTTTATTTCTGCTTGATCCTCTTGAAAATCTCAGTTGTTTTTTTGCATGGAATGAAAGTGCGACAGAGCTTGAGGCAATAGGCGGGTATATAATCTATTATGACAAAAATCAAGGTATGAACGAATATATGCTCAATAACAGACTTGTGAAGATAAAGACGGAGGAGAGTGCAGAGCCTGTATTTTCACAGCAGCCGCAGGCTGTTCTGAATCTGCCGAGGACATCAAGAATGAGAGCAAGAATGATAGCACAGCAGAAAAAAATGGTGAATATATTCGGTTCACTAAGTGCGGTGCTTTTTATAGCCTGCTTTATAATGGGAGTCGGGCTTGCAGAAAACGGGGACAGGATAAGCAATCTTGAAAGACAGCTTGCGGCGGTGAATGATTCGTATAAGTATCTGCTTACACAGGTGACTTCGGACAAGACACAAAGCGTATTTGCGGCTGAAAACAGTGAAAAGGTATCGGAAAATTACGAAAGCGAATATATTGCGGAAAATACGACGGATACGACAGTGAGCGAAACGGAAAGCTACAGCGAAATAAGCAGTGAGAGTAATACGAATGATGAAAAATATTCACAGCTTTATACCGTATCGGAGGGGGATAATCTGTATCTTATAAGCCGTAAATTCTTTGGTGATGAGAGCAGAGTTGAAGATATAAAGACGATAAATAAAATAGAAGATGCCGATACGATATAGTACGGACAGGTCATAAAAATACCGCTTGAATAAAGGAGGGGGAGAGTGTGAAAGAGAAAAGAATGACAGCAGATGAAATGGCGGCGGCTCTTGCGCATGAATTTAAAAATCCTATTGCACTTATCAAGGCTAATGTTGATTATATAAAAAGCTGCGAAAAAGACGATTCTCTTGAAAAGAATTTTTCTCTTATAAACAGGGAATTAATGAAGATAGATGATATGATAACACTGCTTGCGAAAAAAACGGGGAGTGCATACGAAGAGGGAGAGGGAGAAATAATTATAGCGGATATGATAGAGGACATAACAAACGAATATGATATATCGCTTAAAAACAAGAGGATAAGTTTTCTGACGATAGCAGAGGAAGATGGGGTAAGGATCAAGGGAGAGAGGTCGAAACTTTCCATATTATTTTATAACATATATAAAAATGCGGTGGAGTCGATAGAAAACAGGGGGAATATATTGACGGAGATAAGTCGGTCGGGGAAAAGAGTTACGGTGGAGATAAAGGATAACGGGAGTGGGATAAGCGAAGATGAAATGAAGAAGATAGAAAAGCCGTTCTTTACGACGAAGAAGAACGGGAGCGGGCTTGGACTTGCTATATGCAGGAGTATTATGGCGGAACATGGCGGCTCGATGTATATAAAGAGAAATGATATGGGCGGAACTACGGTGATGCTTATATTTCAGGGGGAGAGGTGAAGAAAAGGCTGTGGGAATGAATTCTTGCAGCCTTTTGAAATATTATGAAAAATATATTGAAGTGTAGATAAAAATATTGTATAATAAATCTGGCAGTCATTCTGCAAGGTGGTTTCCGCTTTCTTATTCTGTGAATAAGGGGGTGGTACTATGAGTACATACGAATCGTTATCTTTAATGGTACAGTTTGCAATACTTGTAGTAGCAATAATCGGTACAAAAAAATAACCACCCTGCCTGACCCGCTCAGTGGTTATTTTTAAATAAAACTAAAGCGGAAGCCATCTATTTGGAGATGACTGCCTTTTGTACCTTTATGATAGCATTTTTGAGGGGAAAAGTCAAGGGGAAATCAGAATATTATTTGGGAAATATTATATTTAAAAGCACAGTTTTTTCTGTTGAAAAGGCTGTGCTTTTTTGAAAATGCAGAAATGATTTATTGCAGGTTTTGAAATATTAAGCAGAGATAATTTTAAATAAAAAGCCTATCCTGATTTTATCGGGATAGGCTTTAAAAGATAATTAACTTTCACCGAAGAGCATTTCGTTAAGCATAACAGTTTCGTAGGATTCCTGAAGTTCACCTAAACTTGTGGTTATAATGCTTTCGGACTTAAATGTAACTATATCAAAGGTTGGTGAAACATATTTTTCTTTCATTGCTTGCATTCTCCTTTTTATTATTTAGAAACAGATGTTAATTTATACATAAAATTTGTTATATTGTCGCCTGCGTTTGCTACAGAAGCAGGAGATACTTTTACAGCATAGTAATAGTTTCCGTCATTTCCGTAAGTTGTAGTACCTATTTTAACTGCCTTATAAATAGTTTCAGATGTATTGCCGCCTAAATTTATATTTTCGTAATTAGCTAAATTTGTAGTTGAAGGGATCTTTGCGATAACGTACATATCTGTACCATCTGATGCTAAAATACCGTTTGTTACGTTAGCAGAATTTACATATTCTATTTTTACAGAATTAATATAGCAATTTGCAGTTGTATCTTTTTCGTTTACAATAAATTTGTATGTATCAGCTTTTGGAAGGAAGTATGAATCTGTTTTTGTTTCACTTGTATTAACAGTGGAACTTTTTGCAATTACTTTTTCGGATGAATCGATCATATCGATTACGGTTTTCTTGCCAGATGTAGATGTTCCGCTTTTTACTTCTATTGTTACAAGTGCCGGAGCAGATGTTTTGAATGAAAATCCCTGATTCTTATCCCATTTTGAATTTGAATCTCCACTACTTGGAGTACAGTCAAAATTAGGTCTTGCATAAGTTGTATATGTATTTGCTTCTGCTGCTGCAAGTGAAATTTCGTTAAAAGTTAATGCAGTTGATATTGTGAAATTTACGTTATCTTCTGTGGATAATGAAATATTTTTAATGGTAGTGTATTTATCCAATACAGCACTGTAAGTTTTTTCTGTGCTGAATGCCTTTGTTGCATCTTGTGTTGATACAGTGAAATTACCTGATGCGTCAACTTCTGCTTCATAATTGTTTGTTCCGTCTGTAAGAGTAAATGTTGCAGATGAAAGGTTACACTTTCCTGTTACGGCGTATGTTGTTGCTAAAGGGTATGCACCTGTTGTTAAAGTTACAGTTATTTCTGTGATTTTTGATTCTTTAGTTGATGAAAATTTGATTACTTCATCAGTTGAATTATCACTTGAAAATGAAAAAGAATTAGAACCTTTAGCGGTTTCGTTATCAATTGTTGTATTTGTGTCAACACAAGTTATTGATCTATCTCCAGATGTGTTAGTGTTAGAAAAAGTTATTGTTCCAGCACTATCTTGCGGAACTCCAATTTCGATTGCTCCTCCATTAAATGATAAATAGGTTGAATTTTTTGCGTATTTAAGCTTTTCAGCGGTACACTTGATCCCCAATAATGTATCATTAGCTTTTAAGTTTATATCAGCAGTAGGTAAATTAGTATTGAAAGTCCAAGTCTTTTCTTTTCCATCAACCGATACGACAGCTTTACCTGCATCGTTATAATCAGTAGCGAATGCGGAAACGGCACTTACTGCCATTGTTGTTGCAAGGACAACACCGGCGATTAAGCCTTTGCTTAAAATATTTTTTAGTTTCATTTTAAAAAGTTCCTCCTTGTTACATTGTTTTCTTTTTTATAGATATAATTTGCAAATTATTCGCTGCTTACGGGGGAGCGATACACCTATACATCTATCCTCCTTTTGATTGGGGTATGCAGATATATCTGACCCTGCAGAGAAAGACATACTGCGAATATTTGAATTATGTAAAGCACCCGAGGGGTGAATAACATACTTTTTGGAAGCTGATCTATGTTGTCTATTGCTTACTTCACAAAAAATGACTACTTAAATGTACTATACATAATAAACAAATTATACAAGTATATTATAACATAACGGTCGGAATTGTCAATAAAATATGACTAAAAAATGTAAAAATTAAAGGGAAAAAAAGTATAAGTTGCCAATAAATATGTTTAAAATACGCTCAGAAAAGAAAAAACAGACGAAATCTTCGATCTCGTCTGTTGTATGGCAGAATTACAAAAAATGCTCTATCATTTCGTTATCGTTCAAAACATTTTCTATAATGCGGCTCAGTATTACAGTATAGTCATTTCCGAGGGATTTGGCTTTTTCAAATGTTTTTGGTGATAATTGCAAGGTGACGATCTGATTTGTATTGCTATCATATTTTGGATCAGATGCCTTTTCAAATTTTTTTAGTTGTTCATCGGTAAGCTCG
>JAFUUG010000368.1 GCA_017483905.1 Bacillota bacterium | reverse complement strand
TAAAAATTTTTAAATGTTATACTCATCTGCTAAAGATGTAATAACTTTTTTACGAAAAGAGGGATAATTATAGGAATATATTGTGTAAATATCAAGGTAGTTAAAAAATGTGCATTTTGCAAATATTGGTATGACCCGACCAATACAGCTATTAATCCCAAATCTCCAAAGATCAATTTATGGGAATATGACGGTAATGCACGATGTAAGTGTCTGAAGAAAAATATAAATATGAATGCAGGAACTAATTGCTCGCAATACGAATGTAAGTTGGAGATAATGTAATAAAATAAAGCTCGCCTATCTGCTTTTTAAAAGAAGTAGGCGAGCTGCTTTTCATATAGTGTAAGGTATATTGTTGTCAATAGCAAGTTGCTCAACAAAATCAAATGTCAATTTTGTCATCGTGGATGTAAATGTAACTGTTTGACCTGCTTTTAAAAAATTAAGCAATATGTATTCTTGCAACGTATGTTATAATTAGCTTTTGATATAATAATACTATTTATCATTTTACACACCCATCCATCCGGAAAATAACTGGTATCAATTTCTGTATAACGAATACAATAAAAGAAATAACCATTAAAACGTCTGATGCCATAGGCAACACCTCCATAATCTTATACATTTTTAACCCCCAATCAGTCCGTAGACCATGTACAGCTATTTCGGATTTTCCAGACAAGGTGTGCGGGGCAATTATATTTTAATATCTTTAGATATTTTTGTCAATAGCACTTTTAAATAACTTATAGTATAAAATTGTGTCGTTATATATTCTGGAAGAACTTTTATCATAGGAATCAATGTTTCTTCAGAATATTGTTCCCTTAGTATTTTTAAAGTCAATGTATTTATTTTATTTTTTTTGCAATGAAGTACATTGGAACGCCGAATAATATCATTTTTTCTGAGTTCTTCTACAGCTTGTAGCAATTCAGTACCATATTCTTCAGAAGAAGGATAGTGCTCCAAAACTATTATGCCATCATCATTACAGTTACTTATCTGTTTTTCTAAACATAAAAGCGATGTATGCACAAAGTAGCAATGTTCAAACTTTGCACCTGTAAATTTAGCCCTATCTAAATTAACACCCACAAAGATACAATTTGAAAACACTGCATTGTAAAATCTACACCCTCTAAGATTTGTACCAACGAAATCAACATTGTTAAACTGACAATTTGTGAAATTGCAATACTTCATGTGTGCAGCTCTAAATGATACCCCCGTAAAATTTGATTTTGAAAAATTAGTATTATATGACTTCGTCTTTTCAAAATCTTTAAATTGAAAATTACTACCGATACGATTTTCGTTGGTATAACTAAAAAAATTACGATTTTTACCTTTTAAACTCATCCGTAATCATCTCCTTAGAATATTGTCGATTCGTACTCGACTATAAAAAAGTGAAAAGCTTTAAAATAGTATAACATATTATAGTTTTTATTTTCAAATCAAGTTGTGATGTTTGTATATGTTAATTGCAATGTGTTATGATTGAATATATAATTTTTGTAGTTTTTAACCTTATATATATGAACCAACCAAATTGCCTTGTGGGACAACAGGTATCCCTTCTTCAATCAGTAGGTCTTTTTGAGCTTCTCTTAACAGCCTCTGCCTCCCGATAAAACACCATTTTCGGATACAATTCGCCAATATGTGATCATATTATTATTCATATCTATCTATGGAAGAGTATAGAACAATGGTATCTGAATTTTTCTTTTACATATCTTTTCAAGGTATGTATCCATCTTTGAAAACAAGTGATTTTTCTGCGGTAATTTTGTCTACAAGCTGAGTATAACATTTGGGGTTGGATATGGTTAACGTTTTCAAGAGAGAGAACAGTAAGTATGTTTTTATTATCGCCATTTGGCCTGAAATAAAAAAATTCTACAAGTCAAACTATATTACTCCCTCTCTCAACAAGGTGGGAAAATATGATATATTTATTCATCTTTTATATATAAGATAGTCTACACTATGATTTCGTGAAAAGTATTGTACCTTTGGGTGCTGCTTTTCCCTTATTTTAATAAAATGTATTAAAGGAACACTCAATAGATCATTTATTTTATAAAAAACCGCCTATGCTCTCATTTATATAGAGATAGGCGGTCTGATTCTCATACAATATATGGAATATTATTGTCAATAGCAAGCTGTTTGATAATTTCTACAGATAGCTTTGTAACATTCGCAGCAAATGCTATATTTTGACCCTCTTTCAAAATATTCAATGCAATTTCTTTAGCATTTTCCATAACAGCTTCTTTTTTGAAATCTTCCATTATCTTACTCATATAAGCCACTCCTTTCGGTGTTTCCTTAAAATAACGAGTTCTATCTGCCATTTCAGGTGTTATCATATCATTGGGATCGCTGCACAGAAAATCATGAAGTAAATTTCCAAGCGGTGATGTATTATTGATGTATGAAGTATTTATGTATAAAATATGTTCACCATCATTAAAAGGTTTGCTTGTATCAATATTTATTCTTTCTATTCTGTATATTGGTTTGTTCTCATTAAATATATCAGTTTCAGTAATAAATATAACATAAGTTATCGGCAGTTCATTAAAATCCTGCCCAGCATTCAAATGTTCCACATCAAGTGAAGATAAATGATACCTTGCACGATATGGGTCTGCTCCTGATTCAGCTTTCTGAGCCTCTATATTATATTTTGCACCTGCAGAATCAGTTGCCTTTACATCAAGACATAAGGATCTTGCTCCAAGAAGTCTTTTAAGATCGTATTGAGTTTCCTGTTCAATCACCACCAAATCAGGCTTATTCAAAAATAACCTTAACACATATTCTGTCAATGGTTTATTGTTTCTGAATATTTCCCTGAAGAAAGCATCATCGATAGGTCTTAAATTTTTAAGTATCTCTTTTGCTGCTTCATAGCTTTGCTGCGTAGAACACATAGGCATCACCATCTTTCTTTAATTATATTATATACCTATGCAGAAATAAAATCAATAATTTTGTTGGATTATTTCAGATTTGTATCATTTGATTTGTAAAACAGAACTGTTTGATTCAAAAATTTGTATCATATATGAAAATTTGATATGAATTGAATCTTCGAGTTGAATAAGAAGATAAGATTTCCTTGTGTAACTAATGATAGATTTGCAAATGCAATACTGACCTAAGTTACACATAACCCGCAAATTATGTCACCCATTCTTCATGGATTATAATAATATGATGATTCTTATATACCTAAAATATTTTTAGAAATTTTATCCTTTGAAAATTTCTTCTTGTTGGTATGGCTTGTTCATTTTCCCATCTCATTATAGTCCTTTTGTTAACTTTTAAAATTACAGACATCTCTTTTTGTGTCAAACAATGTATACTTCTATATTCTTTTATTTTTTTAGATGCTGGATATGCAATAAACGAATTATAATCGTCATAGATAAATTCAGGTAAAATATTAAATATCTTAGCCACCTCATTTGCTAAGTGAAATGGCAGAGGATACTTATCATTTTCATATCTCATTATTGAATCTGCATCTATTTTTAGAATATCTGCCAATTCCTCTTGTGTCAAATCCGCCTTAAACCGATAAAACGCAATCTTCTCCCCCACCGTTGCCTCTTCAAGCAGTTCCCTGACAGGCACAACTATGTGTATAAACGGCAGCAGCATATTATCCACATTTCTGCAAAACAAAAAGGCTGTATTGCCTTTTCGTTTCGATACAACCTCTTCATCATTATTCTTCTGCTTTATCGGATTATTCTTCCTGAAAAACTCCGTGTAGTCCTCATCGGGACAGCCTTTCAGAAATATATGCACTTCATCGTTCTTAACTTCATTTCCCTCATCGTCTGTAATATATTCCTTATTGACAACATACACTTTCGCTATTATCAGCCGTACAAGCTCCATTTTCTCCTCATAAGTCATCTCTTTTATCAGGCTCTCAAAGGAATT
>JAFUUG010000367.1 GCA_017483905.1 Bacillota bacterium | reverse complement strand
CGAAAATGAGATAGACAATAAAGTAAGAGAATATGTAGTCGGATATGTAATAGATGATTACATGAAAGGTCTTCTTGATGATCTTAACCAATTATTCAGAGATATGAATAAACTATATGAAGAAAGCAATAACAGATTCCGCTCGGCAATCGATGATCGCGATAAGTATAAGAAAAACATCGAACAGCATAATCGCCGCAAAGAAACTATAGAAAATATAGAAGACTGTACAAGCAAATTTATGGGTACATGGAAAGAAATTGTCGAAAATGTAAATAATGCGGATAATTAAATAACTCAAATATGAAAGGAATGATATATAGTGGATTTATTACCTCCTACAAGTTTTGCGGCAGCCGTAGCTTCAAGTAAAAATACTACACTCAAGAGAATATCAAAAATAATATCAAAGTTTTGCGGAGAGAATGACGAAGAAAAATTTATGGCTTCATGTAGACAATTTGATTATGAAACTACAAATAATATTCTTGATAAGCTTGTTAAAGTACTTACAGGAAATGATGAATCAGTTTCATCAGCATTGGAATCGTTTGCAGATAGGTTCTTAGAGATACAGGGATTAAATAAAGAAGTATTTTCAGCTTTTACAGATAAAGAAAAAATACTTGCTATAGAAAAATACAGAGAGCAGATACTTGAAGTTATCGATAAGAGGTGATGGACAGTGGGTATACAGGATTTGATTAAAAGTTTTTTTAATGATAATCAATTAGCTGAGTTGTTTAACAGATTATCAGATAATCAACTGGTTGAATTATGCAGTAAATTTTCAGGTAATCAACTGGTTGAATTAAGCTATAAGCTGATTGAAAAAAGCAAACCATATATCAAAAACATCTTATCAAATAAAAAAAGTATCGAACTTGAAAAAAACTATAAAGAAGGAAATTATTCCGATGCAAAGGAGATACTTAAAACTGCAATAGGTAAAATAAATGAAAAGGGCAAAGTTGAATTAAAGCTATACATTAATAAAATTATAGATATATTAAAGAAAGGAAATAAAAATATGGCAGACCTTGCAGATGATATTTTGGAAAATGCAAGCACTCTTGTGACTGTTGAAAGCAAAGATTCCTATGAAACAGCGGATAGTAATGGGAGCAATGCTGTTGCTTATGTAGTAATTGCCGCTGCTGTTATTGTAATAGGCTTACTTATTATTAAGCAAAAGATGGGTTCCGGCAAAAAGGCAGCAACGTATACACAGGAAGATAAGGAGAAAGATAAAGCGTTGCTTGAACTTGTCAAGGAATTGGCGGAAACTTACGATAATATAGATGTATATTTAAAACGAAAATGATTATTTTTAGATAAGATTTATACAAGCCTCCGATCGGCCGCATTTATAATATGGTGATTGGAGGTTTTTGTGTTCAGATCATTCTTTATTTGTAAGGATATTTTTTAGAAAAGGTAATTTGTCAATAAAATATTATAATGGTGTGCAAAAAAAGATTTGAACACTCGGAATAATTATGCACACGACTGCGTACAATGTAGTCAGGCATTTTGTGGCACGCAGTCGGCGCACTAAAAAACGAAAAATATTTCCGTTTTTGAGTATAAAATCTATTGATGAGATAGAGAAGATAACGATTGCGGGATGCGAATATGGAAAACATGGAGAAGAATATTTGAAATTTAAAAATATTTTTCGGCTGAAATCAGCAACTTGCCAAGATATTTCTTCGGATAACTTTATCTTTTTTATATGATAACGAACACCGTCTGTTGTTAAATTCAAAAACTTTACAATGGATGATGTCGAAGTGATGGGATAAAAAAAGAATTATAAAAAATTTTTATTTAAAGCTATAAATGAGAGGTGATAATAATGTATACGAAACCGCCAAAAAACTTTTGATAATAAATATACTTGGATATTCTGCATAAATATTCCGATGCAGAACATAAATTAAGTCAAGCCGATATTGCAGACAGATAAAAAAAAGAATATAGCATGGACGTAAACAGAAAGAGCATAAAACCCAATATAATGGTTCTTATTGATTTCGGATATGAGATAGAATATACAGAAAATATACGAAGTGACGGAACAAGCGTATATACGGATTTTTATCTTGAACGTGATTTTACCGATTAGGAGCTTAGGATACTTATTGACAGCCTTTTATTTTCAAAGTATATACCGTATAATCATTGCAAAGAACTTATCCTTAAAATAGAGGAACTTTCAAACGTGTATTTTAAATACAAGGTGAGGCATATAACGAATATGCCCGAAAAATATCCGAAAAACAGTCAGCTTTTCTATAATATTATGATCGTTGATGATGCAATAGAACATAAGAAAATTCAGCTTATAAGATGAAAGAGATGATCGTATGAATTCTTTTGTAGAATAATTGCAAACACTTCGTCAGGATAGTGGTCTGAAGAAAAATATTAATATGAACGCTGGAACTAACTGCTCGAAATATGAATGTAAGTTGGATATACTGTGATAAAAAATAAAACTCGCCTATCTGCTTTAAAAGGAGTAGGCGAGTTGCTTTTTATACAGTGTAAGGTATATTATTGTCGATAGCAAGTTGCTTAACAAAATCAAATGTCAATTTTGTCATCGTAGATGTAAATGTAACAGTTTGACCTGCTTTTAAAAGATTAAGCGCAATTTCTTTGGAATTATTTAATACAATTTCAGGTGTTTCTTTAGCTACTCTTTCTTTCATGTACTTTTCAAGTATTTCACACATAGTACCAACTCCTTTCGGTGTTTCCTTGAAATAACGAGTCCTATCTGCCATTTCAGGCGTTATCATATCATTAGGATCACTGCAAAGAAAATCATGAAGTAAATTTCCAAGCGGTGATTTATCATTATATGAAGTATTTATGTATAAAATATGCTCACCATCGTTAAATGGCTCATCTGCATCAATATTTATTCTTTCTATTCTGTAAATCGGCTTATTCCTTTTAAAAATATCCGTTTCAGTAATAAATATAACATAAGTTATAGGCAACTCATTAAAATCTTGATTTGCATTCAAATGCTCCACATCAAGCGAAGATAAATGATACCTTGCTCGATATGGGTCTGCTCCCGATTCTGCTTTCTGAGCCTCTATATTATATTTTGCACCTGTAGAATCAGTCGCCTTTACATCAAGACATAAAGACCTTGCTCCAAGCAGTCTTTTCAAATCATATTGTGTTTCCTG
>JAFUUG010000366.1 GCA_017483905.1 Bacillota bacterium | reverse complement strand
TTTATTTCATTATTATTAAAAAATTCTTAATTACTATCTGAAAAATATTAAGAATTACAGTTTTTTGATCATATCAAGCTTTTTTTTAAGCATTTTTTACTGTAATTTCTTTCTTTATACCAATTATAACACATATGATCCGATTTTGCACCATAATATTTCTTAATTTTTCTTTTTATTATCAGATAAACCTTTCCTTATCTGTATTATACCTTTAATTTTCAAAAATTTCAACTGTATATTTCTTAAATTCGCATCAATTCTCTGTATTCTTTCTTTCTTAATATCCTCGATATCGCCTCCCCTCTCCATTTCCCGATTTTATGCCGGCTTCCTTTTATCATTCTTCTCCGCTCGCTTGGTGACATTATATTCATATCATTCAGATATTGCGCTATTTTTCTTCCGCTGTATCCTTTCTCATGCAGCTCATATATCTTCTCGACAACTTCTCTCACATCTTCCTCCATATAAATACCATCACCGTTTCTTTTTATCCCGTATCCTGTTGACCTTCTTCCTTTTATCATATCGCTCATTCTGACTCTTTCCGATATATCCCTGCTATACAGTTCATTCATTATATTCTTCACCGCATATATAATATCCTGCTCATCATAAATACTGTCGTAGTCATCATATACAGATATGACCCTTACTCTTTTTTCAGGAAAATATTTTTCCGTCAATTCCCCCACACCTATATAGTTTCTTCCCAGTCTTGACATATCCTTTACGGCAATGCAGTCACATTCACCCTTATCTATCTTTTTTATTATCTCCGAAAAGCCCTCTCTTTCCATATTTCTTCCGCTTATCCCGTTATCCTTTATAATTTCACATAAAAAAATATCATCAAAGTTTTTCAAATATTCTCTGATGATATTTTCCTGATTATTTATACTTTCGTCATTTTTTCTTGATACTCTTGCGTATCCGCAGCACCTGTATATATGTTTTTGCAAAACTTCTCCTCCTTCTTTGTTATCCTGTTTTATAGTAAACGCCCAAAACACCAGCACATTTATCATTTACCGTAAAACAAAAAACACCGAATACGCATCGGTGTTTTCTTCTGTATAACTATCTTCTTCCTCTTGATAAAGTCGCATTTTCATGATTTCTGACGTGAGAGCCTGTTTTATGTACTATATCACTTTCAACATTTTCTTCTATGGAATTTTCAACAGGATATTTTTTTATAACACTTAAAAACTGTTTTCTGCAATCTTCACACAATCTGCCCGTATTGATAGGCTTATGACATTTTTCGCATTTCAGACTGCCCTCAAGTCCGTCTGTGACACGAATTCTTTTTTCCCTTAAAAAACCTAAAATAAGTTTCTCATCTACATTTGTTTCTTCCGCGACCGTTTTCAAATCACTGTGAGGATTGCTTAATACATAATCTCTTACTTTCACAAAACTGTTATTTTCTTCCTCTCTGCATTTTAAGCACAAATCGCCTCCGCCCGTAAATACTGCTTTACATCTTTTACAGTTTTTAAATTCCATCTGTATTTTTCCTCCTCATCATGTAAAATCTGATTGCTGATTACATTATACAACAATATTTTCAAAACGTCAATAAAATGTCAATAAACGATTTCTTTATTTTTTTTATCGTCATTCCAGTAACATTCTTCCTTTGCATCGCATCTGACACAATCTCTTGACAGCTTATCTGCCCTGTATAGTATTTCCGAAAGTCCCTCTCTCTTTTTTTCGCCTCTGTGAGCGAGTATGGCATTTATTATCATTTCCTTATCTTCTTCGTTGTACCCGCACTCCGACAGTATTCTTTTTGCTATATCGGCACTTGCTTTCTCATGTGATATCCCGTTTTCATACTCTTTGTATCTTCCTATGTCATGTAATATCGCAGCAGCATATATAATATCTTTATTTATATCCATATTTTCTTCAAGTGCAATAATATATGCTATTCTTGCAACATCAAAAAAATGCTTTATATCATGTCTGCAAAATTTTCTGTTTTTCTCATATTCACCTGTTTTTTTCAAACATTCCTTGTAATAATCATTTTCCGCAATATCATTATATCTCATCATTATATTCCTTCAACATATTCTTTCAATTGTGCCAATATCGAAAGTGAGCCAAAGCATATTATCACGCTGTTCTCATCAGCCATACCGATACTTTTTATAAGTGCATCCTTTATACTTTTTTCGGCACATACATTTTTGTTGTATTTTTTTATACACTCTGCATATTTCTCTGCCGATAATCCTCTCTCTCCGTTTGGCTTTACGGTAAATATCATTTCTGCAAAAGTACATATACGAGCCATATTTTCGTAGTCTTTATCTTTAAATACACCTGTTATGTATATTATTTTTTTTCCTTTAT
>JAFUUG010000365.1 GCA_017483905.1 Bacillota bacterium | reverse complement strand
TTCCCGATAATTCCGATCGTGATGTCAAGATAGTATGCCGATACCCGCAGTTTTTTGCCGCAAATTTGCTTCTTGAAAATATAAGACAGCATTTGCGCCCAAACGGTGACGGAAAAGGCGGCACTTATTTCGGAGCGACAGGCTGCGGAAAAAGCTATACAATGCTTTTCTTGACCCGTATGCTTATGAAATCTAAATTTTTGCAAAGCCCGACAATAGTTGTAATTACCGACAGAACAGACCTTGACGACCAATTATCGAGGCAGTTTATAAATTCAAAAAATTATATCGGTGATGAAAAAATAATAAGCGTTTCATCACGAGAAGAATTACGCAAGGAGCTTCTCGGCAGAACAAGCGGAGGCGTATTCCTTACTACTATACAAAAATTTACGGAAGATATAAAGCTTTTGACGGATCGCACAAACGTAATATGTATTTCGGATGAGGCACATAGAAGCCAAGTAAATCTCTCGTCAAAACCTAAAAAAACAACAGAGGGAATAACAAAAACATACGGCTTTGCAAAGTATCTGCACGATTCTTTGCCTAATGCCACTTATGTGGGGTTTACGGGTACACCCATAGATGCGACTATAGAGGTATTCGGAAAGGTAGTGGATTCCTATACTATGACGGAATCCGTAAAAGACGGCATAACGGTAAATCTCGTATATGACGGCAGAGCGGCAAAAGTCACTCTCAATCAGGATAAAGTTGCGGAAATAGAAAAATATTACGAAAAATGTGCCGAAGAAGGCGCAAACGAACATCAGATAGAAGAAAGCAAAAAAGCTGTTGCCAATTTGGAAACGATACTCGGCGATCCCGATAGACTAAGGGCTGTAGCGGAGGATTTTGTCAAGCACTACGAAACGAGAGTTTATGAGGGCGCAACTGTAGCGGGAAAAGCAATGTTTGTATGCTCAAACAGGCATATTGCATACCGTTTTTATAAAATCATAAAAGAACTTCGCCCCGAATGGACTGAAAAGAAGCTTTGTCCCGACGGTGTAACACTTACGGAAAAAGAGAAAAAGGAATTGAAGCCTATCGAAATGATAAAGCTTGTAATGACAAGAAATAAAGATGACGAACAAGAATTATTCGATATGCTTGGAACAAACGAGGACAGAAAAGAATTTGACAGGCAATTCAAAAATATAAGATCTAATTTTAAGATCGCCATAGTTGTCGATATGTGGCTTACGGGTTTTGATGTGCCCGCACTTGATACGATATACATAGATAAGCCCATAAAGCAGCATACCCTTATACAAACAGTTTCTCGTGTAAACAGAGTATATGAGGGTAAAGAAAAAGGATTGATAGTCGATTACATAGGCATAAAAAAGAATATGAACATCGCTTTGAAAAAATATACCGATTATAAAAGCGAGGAATTTGAAGGTGTGGAGCAATCCGTAAATATCGTAAAAGATCAGCTTGAAGTGCTTGCAAATATGTTCAACAAATTTGACAGCAAAGATTTTTTTGACGGTACACCAAAACAAAAGCTTGAATGTGTAAACAGAGCCGTTGAATATGTGCAGCACTCTCCCGATACCGAAACAAGATTTATGGCAAATGTAAAGCGTATGAAACAGGCTTTTGACTTATGCAGCGCAAGCGACAGATTTTCCGAAACAGAAAGAGATCTTATATATTTTTACTGTGCCGTCCGCTCGGTGCTTTTTAAGCTTACAAAGGGAGATGCTCCCGATATTTCGCAGATGAACGCACACGTCAAAACTATGATAGAAGAAGCTATACGCTCCGACGGAGTAGAGGCACTATTTGAGGCGGGAAAGCATATAGAAGTCGATATTTTCAGCGACGAATATATCAATAAGGTAAATGCAATAAAATTGCCGAATACTAAAATAAAAATACTCCAAAAGCTCTTATCGCAGGCAATAGATGAATATAAAAAGGTAAACAAAATAAAAGGTATCGAGTTTGCCGAAAGGCTTAAAAACGTAGTCGATCAATATAATAATCGCCGCAAAGATGAGGCTTATGCAAATGAAGTGCTTGACGAAGTGGCAGATCAGCTTGCGGATCTTCTCTCTGAATTAAAAACGGAAAAAAATTCGTTTAAAGATATGGGAATAAATTTTGAAGAAAAAGCATTTTACGATATACTGTATTCGGTATCAAAAAAATACGAATTTGAATATCCCGAAAACAAAATGTTTGACCTCGCAAAGAGGATCAAAACTATAGTCGATGATAAAGCAAAATATGCAGATTGGGCTACTCGTGAAGATATTAAAGCAAATTTACAGGTAGACCTCATTCTTCTGCTTGATGAATTTGATTATCCTCCCGTTACTATAGACGATGTTTATAAAGAAGTGTTGGAACAGGCGGAGAATTTTAAGAAATACAGCGACTAAATTGGCGATGTAAATTTAATATCAAAATATGATAGGAGAGAATATAGATATGTACAGAGAATTAGTAGATATGGCATATAAAAAAATAAAATCAAGTATTTATTTTGATAAAACACAATCTATTCTTCGCAATAAAATTGTTGAATTTGAGAGTAATGAGGATACTTTTAATAAATCACTTGATGAAATTGCTGATGCTTTGGAAAATGAAGAAAAATTTAACGAACTTAAAGGTAGAATTTTAAAAACTATTGATGTTAATGTCTTTCCCAAAAGTATCAAACAGGAAAGTGATAAGAATATTATAAAAAATTTTAATGATAAGTCTTGTGAGATAGAAAAATTAAAATATTTTATTGATATGGATGTTCGTGGACATATTTTAGGTGTTATATGGATAATGAAAATAGGATATTTGATTGATAGTAAAATTTATGAACACTCCTATGGAAATAGAATCAGAAAAACACTTATTAATGAATTTAGCAAAAAGCCAACTTTTTCTCCATATTTATTTGAACCATACTTTATTCAATATGAGAGTTGGCGTGATAAGGCATTGGATAAAACTCAAAGATTATTTGCCAATAATCAGGATGCTGTTGTTATTACTTTGGATTTTAAGGAGTTTTACCATTCTGTTGATATTAGTGAATCCGATTTCGAGTTTTTGCTTAATGAAGCTCTTAAAATAAAATATGACTATACCGAAGAACAGCAAGATGAAGCCGAAAAATCGCAAGAAGAAGCTTTATGTAGGTTTCTTAATAAATTTGTATGTGAAGTTGTTGATTCATATTCAAAAAAATTTGGTAATGAATATGGTGAAAAACATATTTTACCGATTGGCTTTTTGCCGTCTAACATAATAGCAAATTGGTGTTTAAAAAATTTTGATAAGGCAATTGTTGATGGTTGGAATCCTGTTTACTACGGCAGATATGTAGATGATGTTCTTATTATAGAAAAAGTTGAAAAAAATTCGGATGTATACAAAAAAATACACGAAAATAATATTGATATAGCTGGTTTGATTAATTATTTTATGGGATATTGCTCAAGGTGGCAAGAAAATAAAAACTTCGATTGCAAGGGATGCTCTATATATGAAACAAAAAAATGCGATAACATAAAATGCAGTATAATTCCTCTTGTATCTTCTAAAGTGATTACAAACAAAGAAAAAAATGAAAATGATATTGAATATACGGTAAATTCCCAATATAATATAACCACTAATAATAAATCAGAAATAAAATTTCAAAATAGCAAACTCAAAGCATTTTATTTTGATTCTACAGAAAATTATGCACTTATTAGGTGTTTTCAAGAAAATATTTCGAAAAACAAAAGTGAATTTCGTCAAATGCCTGAAGATAATGCTGTTTTTCAGGATGATGATTATACCGAAATTTATAAAATAAAAAATGATGAATCGATAAATAAATTCAGAGGATTAGGCGGCGTAGTCCTTGATAAATACAATTTGTCAAAATTTATAGGCAAATATTTAAGGATAGGCAACTTAGTTAATGATAAATCAGAATCTAAATTAGAAAAAGATCTCTTGATTATATTTGATAATAATGCCATTATTGAAAACTATACGTTATGGGAAAAAATTTTGACGATTCTTGTTGTTAATGAAAATTATAAACTTTTAAAAGAATTTATTTTTAAAATAATTTTTGCAATAGAAAAGATAAAATATAATGACAATAATAAACAGTCCAAAATAAAAGATTCTTTATTTTTGACATTGTTTTCTGCAATTATGCGAGCATTTTCGATTGTTTATAGCAAAAAAACAAACGAAATTTTTGAATCCCTTATACGCAAAAAGACAGAATTTAGTATATATTTTTTTAAGAAATTTTTGTTAGATGATTCAATTATTGAAATGTATTTATCTGAATTATTTAATAAAATATCAAAGTATCGTTTAAATTATATACTAACAAAAATGTCGGATAAAACACTGCTTCCAGTTATGATTGACAGCGTTGATCCTGAATTTATAATAAAAAAAGATGTAAATTTTTCGAATTTTCATTGCATATTAAAAATTATAGAAGATGGAAAATGTAATAGAATAAATTTAGGATATAAACAAGAATATAAATACTATCCATACATAATAAATATGTATGACATTGTAATTAATCATTCTTTTAGCAAAATGGTTGACTATAAGGAAGAAAAGTTTGAGTTAGATAAATTTTGTGAAGAAGAGAAAAAAGCCTATGCTACATATAATTATTTAACTAAAAATCACACAGATCTACCACACGAAATAAATATCAACTGTAAAGATATTAAAGATGATAATTATTTAATTAGTGTTGGGAAAGGGAAAAAAGCTAAACTCAATATAGCGGTTGCAAATGTAAAATTGAATCATAGCAATTTTGAAAAAAATTTGCAAGGAAAACCGAATCGTTGTTATACTCGTTACAAAGAATTATCTATGGTTGTTAACGAAGCAATAAAACGAGGAGTCGATATGCTTATAATGCCTGAATCATTTGTCCCATTTGAGTGGTTATCAACATTGGCACGCACTTGTGCAAAAAATAAACTTGCGGTTGTTACAGGTGTTGAACATATTGTTATAAACAAAAAAGTTTTCAATTTGACGGCTGTAATTTTGCCCTATTCCGAAAAACCTTATGAATGTTCTTATATATCATTTCACTTAAAAAAACATTACGCTCCTAATGAGGATAAAGAGATAAGGGCTTACGAATATACTCCTGTAAAAGGTACGCATTACGAGCTGTATAAATGGAATGATTGTTATTTCCCGGTATACTGTTGTTTTGAATTATCTTCTATTAAAGATAGGTCAATATTTCAATCATATTCTGATATGCTTATTGCAGTTGAATGTAATAAAGATACAAAATACTATAGCAATATCTTAGAATCTTTGAGTAGAGATATTCATTGTTACTGTATACAAGCAAATACTTCAGATTATGGAGATAGCCGAATTACTGAACCTTCTAAAAGTGAAACAAAAGATTTGATACGAACTAAAGGAGGTAAAAATAGTACGATTCTTGTTGGAGAAGTAGATATAAAGGCTTTAAGAGAATTTCAATCTGTCAAATTTTCTATGCAATGTGGTAATCATAGATTCAAGCCAACACCACCTCAATTTAATAGGGAAATTGCTTTAAAGAAGTTACAAGGTGATGATGATATTTTTGAATCGTAAAAACATACTCACGAGCAGAATTATCAATAAATATAATTGCTTTATAAGAAACGAAATATATACTCGATAGCGGAAATATTTTCCGTTATCGAGTGCATACGACTGCGTGCCACAAAGTGGCTAATTACCTTGTACGCAGTCGTGTGCATAATTTATACCGAGTACGCAAATGTTTTTGTACGCCGGTATAGCTTAATTTATGAAAAAAATTAGACAATAAAATATGTGCTCGTGAGTATGAAAATTTAATGTATTTACATTATACGGTTTCCATAAATAAGTTATCATAATATTACACTATATAATGGGTTGTTAGAGGCAAATTAGTGTAATAATGAAAATAGTTACTTGATCATATTTTTTGTAATTAGAAAATTAAATCTAAAAATTTAGCAAAACTTGTCTGAAAATCAATTTGCAGAGATTATTTCACAACTCCGATATATTAATATCATTATAGGAAAATTTAGCCTTTTCAAGCAATTTTTCCTCGTTTGTAATGTTGGTAAATAATATTCGGTCTACATTTTCTTTGATATTCTGATATGTGGATAGCTTATTCTTTGCCTTTTCCTGCCGAATAGAAATATCCTCTATCTGTTTTTCGATTCTTGATATTTCATTGTTGAGGTCTGCTGCTTTCGGCAAAGAGCCGTCGGGAAGTTTGGACTTGTTCATTACCTCAACAGTCATTTCATACTTGCGTATGTCCTCGCCGTTTCTGATTCTAAATATTTCCCTGTCCGTTATGTTTCCTATCGCCTTATATTGCTGATATAAAGGTTTCAATCTCCAGTAATTGCGAATAGCGTTTATGACTTCTTTCTTTTCGGCTATTCTCGACTTTAAGAGAGCAATATTCTTGTTTCCTATATCGACTTGCTTTTGCTGTTTCTCTACAAGCAAAACAAGTTCCTCATAGCTTGAAATTCCCTCTTTATTCAAAAGATTTAACATTTTAATTTCTGTGTTTACATCTCTTGCCGCAGCATAACGATTATATTCTTTGTCTGCTGATGATAGCCTGTCGATTTTATTCGACTTCATTTCTTCAAGTGTGCCGTTGTACTTCTGACGATCTGAAAAGAAAAGCCGCAGCATTTCCTCTGCATATTCTTCGCCCAATGTTTCAACTCTGACATTCTTTTTAGCAGACGGAAGTCTGATAGATAATCGCTTTCCCTCTCTTATTTCGCAGCCTTTTAACCGCAGAATTTTTATAAATTCATCATAGGTAGCCGCTTCGTTCATAACATCATCAATCATACTTTTCAGCCGTTTCTTATTGGAAATTTTGATTGATTTATTATCGTATATCCTTTTCGGTGCATTTTTGACAGCGATACCTTCAACTCTCTTTCGGATTGATTTTTCGGTATATGCTTTTCCGAGTGTATCGGTACGCATAAATCTCTCGTCATCAATGCCCTTAAAAGATAGATATTTTCGCATTTTTATCTCATATCCGTTAAGCTGCATACGGCTTAAAAAATCTTCAAAACTTG
>JAFUUG010000364.1 GCA_017483905.1 Bacillota bacterium | reverse complement strand
CCACACCCCTTTTATAATCTCGCAACGCCGCTTTTTCTTGCAGCCTCCGCAACAGCCTTTGCAATATCCCTGCTTACCGATTTATTAAACGGATTCGGTATTATCACACCGTTTTTCAGATCTTCTTCCGATACCAGCTTTGCAAGTGCATCGGCAGCCGCAAGTTTCATTTCGTCATTTATATCCTTAGCCCTTACATCAAGCGCACCTCTGAAAATTCCGGGGAATGCAAGCACATTGTTTATCTGATTAGGATAATCGCTTCTTCCCGTTGCAACTATAAGCGCTCCTGCCTCCTTTGCCTCATCGGGCATTATTTCGGGCACAGGATTAGCCATCGCAAATATTATCGGCTCTTTATTCATCGTTTTTATCATTTCTTTTGTCAGTATATTCGGAGCGGAAACGCCGATAAATATATCAGCCCCCTCCACAGCCTCTTTAAGTCCGCCTTTCTTCCTCTGCGGATTTGTAATTGCTGCAAGTTCGTTGAGTGATTCATCATCATAATGCTCGTCGGCTGTCACTATACCGTTTATATTTGAAAGAGTTATATCCTTAAACCCCGCTTTTAAGAGAAGCTTTGCGATCGCTGTTCCTGCTGCACCCGCTCCCGACATTGCAACTTTCATCTCTTCCGGTCTTTTTCCCTTTATTTTAAGGGCATTTCTTATTCCCGAAAGAACAACTACAGCCGTACCGTGCTGATCGTCATGGAAAATAGGAACATCGGTACATTCTTTAAGTTTTGCCTCTATCTCAAAGCATCTCGGAGCCGCAATATCTTCAAGATTTATTCCTCCGAAAGAATCGCTGAATATCGAAACAGCCTTTACTATTTTCTCGGGATCCTGTGTATTCACACAAAGAGGTATTGCATCTATTCCGCCGAATTCCTTAAAGAGAACGCATTTTCCCTCCATTACGGGCATACCGGCTTTAGGTCCTATATTCCCAAGCCCCAGCACAGCACTACCGTCTGTTATTACCGCTACCGTATTCCATTTTCTTGTAAGTTCATATACTTTATCGGGATCGTCCTTTATCGCAAGACAAGGCTGTGCAACTCCCGGAGTATACGCAACGGAAAGGTCATCGGGAGTTTCAAGTTCCGCTCTCGATACTACTTCTATTTTTCCCTTCCATTGTCTGTGTTTTTCCATAGCTAATTCTTTGTTATCCATTTTTATTCTCCATTCATATAATTCTATACGGCAGATTTTCAAAACGCATCACCGTAATATGATCTCGCATTGATAATTTAATTGATGATTTATCAAAAATATATTTTATTGATATTATATCACATATCATCTTTCTTGTCCATAAAACTGCTTCCATTTTAATAATTCTGTAAATTTATAGGGGGTATGAAAAAATTTTCACACCCCCTATAAGTTTCATTCAAATTTTTTCGAGAATATCAATACTTTCCGAATCCCTGAGTAAGCGTAGCAATTATTTTCATATCCTCATCGGAATATTTGGTCTTATTTGCAGAAACACTTTCAAAAGGTTTATTGTCATTTGCCTTATCTGCTGTTCTTGTCACCGTATCCTTTTTAACCTCAGCCGACGGCATTTTTGAAACCGTCGCAACAACAGGTTTTCTCGTTATATCGCCTGACGAGTTCGTATCAACAGGCTTTCTCGTTATATCGCCCGATGAGTTCATGTCAACAGGTTTTCTCGTTATATCCTTTGATAAACTTGCCGCCGCAGGTCTTCTCGATATATCATCATTCCGATCCGCCGTTACAGGTCTTTTTGAAAGAAGATCATCATCATTTAACGGTTTCTTTGTAAGCAGATCATCATCTTTATTTTTGGAAGAACTGCGTGAGATCTCCTGTTTAAAGTTACTCTTTCCGGACTGCTCATAAGTCTTTTTCGCAGGCTTATCTTCCTTTCGTGTACCTGCTGCCGGTGTCTTATCAGATGTCTTGAATGAAGCCTTATTCTCCGATACCGTTTTCGTATTTTTTTTCTTTATCGGTGTAATATCAGCGGAAACCGCAGCAGGCTTTTTCATAATATCAGCCGAACCGCTGTCGTTATTATCCGTGATATTTTCTTTTTTCTTTTTTCTCATTCCCGATACATAAGAATCACCTTTTTTCAGGTTATACTGTGAAGCCGCATTCTTTATCTTATCAGACTGTGAAGAAAGTTTTTCCGCAGCATTTGCCGCATCTCTGCTTATGGAAGCATTGCTCATTGATGCATTGCGTATATCTCCGATAGTATCGGCAAATTGTCCGATATATACCTCTTGTTCATTAAGTGCAAGAGAGAAATTCTCCACAACGGAAGTTATCGAATCTATCTGTCCCACTATCGTTGATAGTGCCTCCGCCGTCTGATTTGCAATATCCGAACCCTCTTCCACTTTGCTTACGGAATTTTCTATCAGTGTAGTTATCTCCTTTGATGCCGTCTGGCTTCTTGTTGCAAGCGTTCTTACCTCATCTGCAACTACCGCAAAGCCTTTTCCGTAAGAGCCTGCTCTTGCCGCCTCTACGGCCGCATTCAGAGCAAGAAGATTTGTCTGGAATGCAATATCGTTTATTACTTTGATGATATTTGATATACCGGCAGATGTTTCTTTTATTTCCCTCATTGCCGTAAGCATATTGTTCATCTGCTCATTGCCCTCGGAAGCATTTTTCTTTGCTTTAAGTGCTATCTCTTTTGCCTTTACGGAGTTATTCGTATTTTCTTTTGATTTCGTTTCGATATTATCCGCAATGCTCCTGAGCTGTGTAATATCACTGTCCTGTCTTGATACGCTCTGCGAAAGTTTTGTACTTGAATCTGCTACCGTCATTGCGCTTGAAGAAACAAGCTTTGATGAAGATGCTATCTCTTCTATAAATTTTCCAAATTTCGATGATATAGCTATTATCGATGTTTTTATCGGAGCAAGATCACCCTCGTATTCCTCGTTAAGAGTTATATCAAGGTCTTTGTTTGCTATTCTTGAAAGTACATCGGCTATTTCCGCAACGTGAGAAGCGATACTTTCATTCGCCTTGTTAAATGCCTGTGTAGTTTCGTCACTGCTATCCCCTGATAATTTCACACTGAAATCACCCTGAGCCATTCTATCAAGTGCATCTGTCATATCTTCTGAAGATGCCGACATATTTGCCCCCGATGAAAGAGAAGCAAGATTCATAGCAATACCGGCCCATTCTCCGCTGAGATTTTCGGCAGGTGCAATACCTTTTCCGCCCGCACATGAATTTATGCACATATTTATATCACTTATCGCCGCAGATATACTGCTTCTCATTTTTTCAAGAGATTCCGCAATATCCGCAGACAAGGAAGTACCTGTTGGTGAATATGAGAAATTACCCTTTGAATATTCTTCCAGACATTTTTCAATATCAGGGTTTGCCGAACCGTACATATTTACAATGCTGTTTATATTTGCCGCAAGGTATCTCATATCTCCGCTGTAATTCGATTCATCGATAGGCATAGCCCTATCTGACATACCCGATAATATCCCCGAAGATTCGCTCACAAGTTTTTCTATCTCACGATTATCATTGTTGCTGTCCGCATCTGTTCCCGATGAAATATTTTTTGATGAGATAAGATTGAATACAAATAATGATGCCGCCGCAATAAGGATAAATATTACAAAGAATCCCCCTGCTACCGCTGTTGAATATGTAGAATTAAAATCAGATAATTCCGAAAGTATCGTGCCGCTTTGGAGAGTTCCTATCTCGGAATAAACCGCTTTTTCAAGATCTGCGAGAGTATCGTATTTTTCCTTTGCCGCATTCCCGTCAAGTGCCGTAAGCTCAATGACCGCACTTGAATAGTCATTTAAAGCCGCTTTGAGTTTATCTCCGCTTATAAGTTCGCTCGTACCGTCAAGTGCAAGCGATGCCATATTGACTTCCGACTCGACAGAAGCCTTTATATCCGAGATCTTCGCATTGTCATTCTTGTAAAGCATTATCCTGTCGGCGTATACCCTGATGTTGTCAAAGGAGTGCTCCACCGTTGCAATAGCCCCTTTATCCATTTCGCTCATTGATATTGCCGCCGAATAAGACGCATTTATCGTCTTGATAGATATACATACAAAAAGACCGAGAATAAAAATCAGCAGTAATACAACAATGTCCGAGATAAGAAGCTGTTTTTTGATTTTTTTGTTGTTCATTTAAAGCCCTTCTTTCAATAAAATAAATTCCGCAGAAAATTTTTCCAAGTACTTTTATTCATAAAAAGACCTTCCTGCAAATCATTCACTATCTCAATTTTATCATTTTTTGCTTTATAAGTCAATTAAGATAACGATATTTTTATAAAAAGAGATATATTTTCAATACCGTATCACAAAATCAGTTTTCGCTTCTTTGCAAATTTCCGTTCCACATAAAAAAGACGGCAATGTCACCGTCTTTATATATTCCGCAGCTTTCTCACATTCCCCCCAGAGCCTTAAAATCCTCTTTCAGCGACCCATATAATCTTTTATAAATTTCATGCACCCTCTCATATTTCCTGTGTGCATCTTCCGAAAACTTTATCTTTTCCCTCTTTTTCACAAATTCACCACAAGCCGCCTCAACGCTTTCAAATATACCTGTCCCGACCCCCGCAAGAATAGCCGCACCAAGTGCAGGACCCTGTTCATTTTCAAGCCTTGCCACATCACACCCATAGCAATCCGCCGTTATCCTTGTCCATAGTTCGCTTTTTGCACCGCCTCCGCAAAGTGTCATATCATCGGCATTTATCCCCATTTCTTCAAGTATCTCCCTGCAATCACACAGCGAAAGGCTTACCCCCTCCATAACTGCTCTTATAATATCCCCTTTTGTATGGCTTGCCGAAAGACCGAAAAATACACCTCTGCAATCGGGATCAAGATGCGGAGTTCTCTCCCCCATAAGATACGGAAGATAAATAAGTTTATTACTTCCGATATCCGATTTTTCCGCAAGTTCATTCATTTCTATATAGGCGTCTTTTCCGCTCTCTTCCGCTCTTTTCACTATATCCTCACAAAAAGTATCTCTTGCCCATCTCAGCGAAAGCCCTGCCGCCTGCGTTACCCCCATAACGTGCCAGCAATTCGGAACGGCACAGCAAAAAGTATGTACTCTCCCCTTTTTATCAATAACAGGCTTATCCGTATGTGCATACACGACCCCCGATGTTCCAATCGTCGTAAATGCCGCCCCCTCTCTCACTATCCCCGTACCGACAGCAGCAGCGGCATTATCCCCTGCACCTCCGACAACGGGTGTTCCCTCTTTAAGTCCCGTCAATTCGGCAATATCCTTTTTCACATATCCTGTTATCTCAACAGATTCATACACCTTTCCGAGCATATCCTTATCTATCCCGAGTTTTTCAAGCACTTCATCAGACCAGCACCTGTTCGGCACATCAAGCAGCTGCATACCGCTTGCATCTGAAACTTCCGTAGCATATTCCCCTGTTAGCATAAATCTTATGTAATCTTTCGGCAGTAAAATATGTCTGCACTTTTCAAAAATTTCAGGCTCATTATTTTTGACCCACATTATCTTTGATGCCGTAAATCCCGTAAGTGCGGGATTAGCCGTTATCTCTATGAGCCTTTTTTCGCCTGTCTTCTCCGTTATCTCCCTGCATTCCTTTTCAGTCCTCTGATCGCACCATATTATAGACCTCCTGAGTACCTTGTTATCCTCATCAAGCATAACAAGACCGTGCATCTGCCCCGAAAGACCTATACCCTTTATATCCTCACCTTTTACGCCCGATTTTCCGATAACGCCCTTTATCGTCTTTATCACCGCATCATACCAGTCTTTTGCATCTTGCTCCGCCCATCCGTTTTGCGGCTGATACATAGGATATTCCGCCGATTCCGAAGCTATCTCCCTCATATTTTCATCAAAAAGCACCGTTTTCGTTCCTGATGTCCCTATATCCGCACCTATCAAATATCTCATATCATTCTTCTCCTTTCATCTCATTACCCTTTATTTCCTCGTACCATTTCATAAATATTTCGCCCGAACTCATTTTCCGCAAGCACTCTTCATCATATTTATATTCTGCATCAAATCTGCCTGTTTTCACATCGTAATACATCTTTATCTCCGTTGGTATCTTTCTCTGATTTTCTTCGCATAACATTTTTATTTTTTCAAGTTCCTGCGTTCCCGTTTTCAGAAACCCCATTGCCTCGCCATTAACGATATTCAATTCGTTTAATGTCAGCACTTT
>JAFUUG010000363.1 GCA_017483905.1 Bacillota bacterium | reverse complement strand
CGTATCTCTTGTAAAGATTACACGAATAATATCCTATCGAAACTCGATTTTTGCTTTTGCACCATACCATATTTGTACCGCACTCACCACATTTCAAAAGACCTCTGAATATGTTGTCGGCATTTAATGCTGCTTTGGGCTGTCTGATACTTATACGCTGCTGCACCGTTTCATAATCTTCCTCGCTGACGAGTGCTTCGTGTGTATTTTCGACGGTGATCCATTCATCAGGCGAAGTCGGAACAAGTTTTTTATTTTTGAACGACTTGACTTTTGTTCGGCACATTACCAATTTACCCGTATAAATCGGATTAGTCAATATCTGATAAACGGAATTTTTCGACCAATCGCAAGGTCTTTTAGCTGCGTCTACCGATTTGTTTCGTACAAGTCTGTCACTTGCGGCTCTCGGTGTCGGTATATGTTTCTTTTTCAAGTGCTGTGCAATGTCAAAACATCTGACACCCTCCAAAGCCATACGAAACATAAGTTTTACCGTTTCCGCATTTTCATCGGGAATCAGCTTGTGAATATCTTCGGGAGATTTCTTATAGCCAAATGCAGGTCGGCTGCCTGTGTACTCTCCGTTCTTTGCCTTTGCTCTGAGTGCCGAGCGTACCTTTTGACTTGAATCCCTCGCATACCACTCATTGATGATATTCTTAAACGGTGCAAAATCGTTTTCGCCCTTGTTACTGTCTACATTGTCATTTATGGCAATGAAACGAATATCTTTGTTCGGGAAGTATATCTCCGTATAATATCCTGTCTGCAAATATTCTCTGCCTAATCTCGACAAGTCTTTTACTACAACAGTTCCGATTTTTCCGTTTTCAATATCTTCAAGCATACGCATAAAGTCGGGGCGATTATAGTTAGTACCGCTGTAACCGTCATCAATGTAATACTCGTAATCGAAAATGTTATTGCTCTTTGCATACTGGGCAAGCATAGTCTTTTGAGTTTGAATACTCATACTATCGCCTGCAAATTCATCATCTCTGCTTAATCGGCAATATAAAGCCGTTGCTTTCTGCTGTCTGATACTCATAATAATCAATCCTTTCCAAACAGCAGTTTAAGCATTGATAACCTCATAAAAGTATAATAACACATAATGCGACAAAAGTAAACTGCTGTTTTAGTTTTAATTCAATTATAATTTCGCTGCCGAAAAAGTCATTGAATGTAATTTGTCCGCAAATTGAAACTAAACAGCAATTTTTAAGGAGGTGTACCGCATTGAATAAATGTAATTTCAAGAATGTATCTGCTACGATCGACAGATACATAAGCGAGGCAAAAAGAAAAAATCAAGTCGAATTTCTGTATTCGCTTTTCAATTTTTTTATTCTGTCAAGTCCGAATTTTGATTTTGATAACGGGCGAGTATGCAAGTGGCTCAACGGCTCGGCTGCTGTCAGTCCGAAAATAATAAAATTCTATAAGGCAAAAAAAGAAAACGCTGAACATCTCGCATACGATATTTGCAATTATATTTTCCCTTGTCTTTACGATAAAGAGAAAATGCTGCAAGAGTTATATAATCTTGTTGTATGTGATGAAACCATATCAGACAAGAAAAGACTAACGCTTATCCGCAATTACAATCAAGGTGAATTTTTCGTAGCAGATGTTTTGATTTTTTCGTTGGAACGCAAATTTGAAAAAGAGATACCGCAAAGAAAGGAAGTGAAAAGAAATGAATGATATTGACGAAAAATATGTTAAACTTGGGGAAGATGAAGAATGTGTAATAGGCGGCACGAAATTCATAGTTAAGTCTTATGCAAACAGCCAATCGGATAAGACGGCGGAGCAGTTATTGTTGGAGATGATAAAAAACAAAATCATAAATGGCGAGGTTTGATTTT
>JAFUUG010000362.1 GCA_017483905.1 Bacillota bacterium | reverse complement strand
TATATCCGTAATTCTCAAATATCTTATTTTATTTTTATCATAAGGAAGAGCTGCTAATCCCAACCCATAGATTCCTGATTTGTTCTGGATGGTAACATCTCTAACCGTTGATTCATTCATATTTAAGTACCTCTAACATTTGTTTTATCCTGTCATCAATGTCTCTATTTTCTGAAGACAACGCATCTATCTTTTCTATATGGGCGGTCATTTTCTGTTTATATTGTTCAGGTGATATATCAAGCCTCTCAATTTTGATAGAAAAATACTGTCCGGCATTTAGCGAATATCCTTTCTCCTTAATTTGTTCTACAGAGACAACCATACTAAAATCATCTTCTTTTTTCATCGTCTTAAAGGCATTTATGATCCGTTGTTCATCTTCAACAGATAGAATCGTTCTTTGACCATCATCAAGCCTTATTTTTTCACCTAAATTAGACGCATCAATGAGAATTACATCATCACTGTCTTTACGTGTTTTATCCAAAAAAATAATCGATACATTCGTCCCCGTAGTCGCAAAGATATTCGCCGGCATCGAAACACACCCACGTACCCAATTATTATCAATCATCTGCATCCGTATCTTCTTTGCTATACCCGTTGCTGCCGTAAGGAATCCGGTAGGTACAACAACTGCCGCCTTGCCTGTATCGGACATAGAAGCCAATATATGCTGCAAGAAGCATAGATATACAGCCATCTTCTTTTTATCCTTTGCAGGGATATTGGGTACACCTGCAGTGAACCGCCCATAAATATCTGTCTGCAAGGTACTGACATCCGCAGAAAAATCCACATTAAACGGAGGATTTGATACAATAAAATCAAACTGCTGCAGTTTATCGTCATTAAGATGTGAAGGATGCGTAAGGGTATTACCTTCAATCACATTTGCCAATGAATGAGCAAGGTTATTCAGAATAAGATTTATCCTCAAAAACTGTGTTGACTTCTGTGACCTGTCCTGACTGTAAAGTGTACAATTACGCACACCGATCTTATGCGCCATAGAGAGAAGCAATGTCCCCGACCCTGCTGCCGGATCATAGAGTGATACCTTCTCAACAGGCGTATCATTATAAAGGATATCCGCCATAATCGTCCCGGCAGATGCAGGTGTATAATACTCTGCATATTTTCCGGAATCTTTATTGTAATCTTTTATAAGATACTCAAATACGGATGAGAAGTAATCCCACCCCTGATTGTAAATACCCTTAAAGGTGTATTTGTTCAGTATATTGATAGACCTCTTGGCAAGCTCCTGTTCCTTATTCTTATCCCGCAGAAATACAGAAATTGCCTCCAACAACGGCTTCTTTGTTCCATCCGTGGTCTCAATGGAATAAATGTCCGCATTCAGTTCACTTATGCTTTCAAATGCCTGGTCAAACACTACCGGAAATTCCGGCTCATTCTGCCTTTGAAACAGATTAGAGAGCAGATATTCCTCATTAATTCTTGCAGTATCCGGATCGGCAAAGTCGATGAAATTTTGGAAACTTTCCTCTTTATCCTGTCGATTTTCAAATTCATATACCAATTTGTCGTTCAGAAATTTATATGTAAATAACTCACTGATGATTTTGTATTCATCACCAGTATTCGCAAGCCCTAAATCCGCTGTCATTGCTTTCAGGTCATCTATCATGCCCTTTACATTGTCCAAGTATTCTTCGATACCCATAGCTATCTCCTTATTCACTGAATTTATCATCTATAAACAGATCTATGATATGTTCCACCTGCCGCCTTGATACATTCTTAAATCCCTCTTCCACAATCGCATCCTTGACCGGTCGAAGCAGCAGCCTTACGACCACACCCCTTGAAGGTCTTTGCATACCACCGAGCAATTCATTGATCGCATCAATCGTCTTGTTCATAATATTATGAGTCTTTATGCTATCCAGATTCTCCGAGTAATTCTCCGCAAGCCTCTTGTGGATTCTCATGTATTCCTCGCTGCCGCTGTACATATTTGAGAGGCTGGTATTCCTCCCGTTCAAAATCTGCATTTCCTTTGTAAGTGCCTTTATTGTATTCAGGAACTTTTTTACTTTATCCGTTGAATCTGCATGATCCTTAAACTCACGAATAGCCTGTTTATATCTGCTCCGTATGTCCTTAAATACAGGATCTTCTTTATCCGTATTTGCACTCTCCGCATTGACATACTCGCCTATAATATCTAAAACATCCTGCTCCGATGTAAAGTCAAGATCAATTTCTCCGGTTCTGATAAAATCAACAATCAAATTTGTAAAATCAACGCTTTCCTCCGCATCTTCACCATCATTGTTCAGGATGTTTTCTGCAACAAGCAGTTGTATCCGCCTGGATGTTTCAAGCGCTGCTTTCTTAATACGCTCTATCGGTATATCGGACACATCCGCATGAGACATCTTTAATTCGTTGTAATGCTCTTTATATTCATCAAGCCATCCATCTATTTCCCGAACATCCTTCTCGCTCATTGGCTCAATCTGCCTGCGAAATGCTTCAAGATTATTTTCAATATTTCCCATGTATGCAAACAGACGATTCTCCAGCGTCCGTATATCCTGCCGGACAATCTCTATATCAATAAATATCGTATCTACATCTTTTGCATCCTCATCATCTCCGATATCGCTTCTCAACTCTTCAAGATACCTGCGATTCGTGTCCTCAAATTCTTCCGTAATATCAACGAAATCCACAATATACCCATATGACATCTTCTTGTACGGACGGTTTACACGGGCAAGAGTCTGTAAAAGGTTATGCTCACGAATCGTGCGAAGTAAATATAAACGCTTTAGTCTCGGTGCGTCAAATCCAGTCAAAAGCATATTAAAGACTATAACGCCTTTATATTTAATAGTAGTTTTCCCTGTTGCATTATCACGCTTGCCCCTGAAATATTCCTGCTTGTCTTTATTATCATCCTCATCATAAAGCACAAGCGCTGTCGCAATATCGGTATTCTGCTCAAACCAATCCTGTATCTTTTTTGCCTGACCGGAAGATGTCGCAACAATCATAAAGCCCATACTGTCATCTTCCTGTATCTCCTCAAATGCCTGAAAATCATCTTTTATATAAGTGCAGAGCTGATCAACAAACGGATCTGATGAGAGAGCTTCATTCCATTTCTCCGCAGGAATCGACTTTCCCTCAGGTATTCCAAGCATGGCTCTTATATCATTACGGAACTTGATGTCGATAGCTTCTTTCTTGATTTTAAGCGTATAGCCATCCGCAATGGACTTATTGTAGTAATACTTGTGAATATACTGCCTGAACAAATCCGTGGTCTTAAACTCTCTCTTTGGACGCTTATACCTTTTTCCATTTTCATCCGTCACCGTTTCCAGCACAGGAGTACCGGTCAACCCAATAAATATCCCGTCCTTATCTGCTCCGAGCAGATTTCCAAGGAATGTACCTTTGGGTTTATACCCTCTATGCACTTCATCAAGGAAATAGATCCGCTGCACGGTAACATGGATATTGGGAATCGCCGTACTGTCATCGGAAAATTTCTGGATGTTTACCACATTCATTGTTTCCTTGTATTGTCCCCGCTGGGAATCATTCGGTATGACAGCCGGGCTTTGCATATTCTCAATGAAATCCTGCTTGTTATTTATAGAGGCAATCGTCATGCCTCTTGCTGAAAATTCCGTGCTTGCCTGAGTCAGGAGATCAAGACGGTCTACTACAAAGTAAAACTTTGTGATAATCCTCTTTGATTGGTAATAGTCCCGAAGTACATTCGTTGCGAAATAGGCAAACGCTGTTTTTCCG